>DLVK01000481.1:0-9589 GCA_003444235.1 Rhodospirillaceae bacterium | reverse complement strand
CTATAATCGGTAGTTGGCGAGGTAACGCCAGTGCACGCGCCATAGCTAAGCCAATGCGTACGCCTGTGAAGGTGCCAGGCCCGACGGTCACCGAAATCGCATCCAATTCAGCGAAACCATCGCGCAAGACCGGCGCCTCTTCGAAAAGGTCTGCTATCATCGGCGCCAGTGCCTCAGCCTGGCCACGCACCATCACTTCATGACGCGCGGCAACCACGTCGCCTGCAACCCAAAGCGCCGCGGAGCAAGCATTCGCAGCAGTGTCGAACGCGAGAATTTTTATGGATTTATCCGAATTCAAAAATCCCTCATAAATATCCGGACTTGCCCAGATGTTTGGGTTTATCGCTTTGTTTTAAACGGATTTGGTTTTTTTGGCATTTATCGTGACACAAGTGGAACGCATCGAATCCTTCTTGCAAAGGTCCCTGAGACTAGGAATTCTTTGCGGGGTTTGCCTCGTAGCCATGGCAGAAAGATCCGGCGCCACCGAATCAGCGATCGGACTTCTTTATCACCGGTTCGCGGAATCCGATCATCCAGCAACGTCATTAAGTGTCGAAAAATTCTCCTCGCATATCAAAGAATTGAACTCCGGCGAGTATACAGTTCTGCCACTAGCCGATTTAATCGATAAGCTCGAAAAACAAGAACCGCTGCCCAAGCGCGCCGTGGTTATCACCATCGACGATGCCTATGTCTCGGTCTACAAGCATGCGTGGCCGTTACTAAAAAAAGCGGCCTTGCCCGTTACTCTTTTCCTCACCACACAACCGGTTGACAGCGGCCAGCAGGGATATCTCTCCTGGGAGCAATTGAAGGAAATGACCGGGGCAGGCGTCACGATAGGTCTAAAGGCCCATAGCCAAGCACGGCTTTCCACACAGTCGCCAGAAGCAATTAGGCGAGAGATCGAGACCGCTTCAGATTTGGTTCGCAAAAACCTGAATGTTACGCCTGTCGCTTTTGCCTTCCCCTACGGCCTTGCCAGTAGACAAGCGCAGAGGATTGTCTATGCCGCTGGCTACAAGGCCGCCTTCGGGCAACATTCCGGTGTGCTTCATCGAAGAACCGATCGGTTTTTTCTTCCGCGCTTTTCCTTTACCGACGCCTATGGCGATCTCAAAAGGTTTCGGACCGTGGTCAATGCGGCCCCATTGCCGATCACAGATTTAACGCCGAGCAATCCACTATTGGCTGACGCCGACAATCCGCCCAATCTCGGTTTTACTGTTTTGCAAAATGTCGAAAATCTTAGCCGGCTTGCCTGCTATCATTCGAAATTCGGCAAACTGAAATTACAGCGCCTTGGTACGAGCCGTATAGAAATACGTTTCCAGAAAGCATTCCCTCCAGGACGGTCGCGCATCAATTGCACAATGCTCACGCCTAGCGCACGTTGGCGCTGGTTCGGGATGCAATATTACTTGCCCGCACCTCAATAGCTTGGTGCGGCTACATCGTTAGCGCTGGATTCTGATGGAGTTACTCAGAATCCGACCGCACGGACCTCGACGACTTCCGGAATATAGTGTTTGAGCATGTTTTCAATGCCCATTTTCAAGGTTGCCGTCGAACTCGGACAGCCGGAACAAGCCCCTTGCATTTGCAAATAGACGATACCTTCGTCGAAACTTTCGAAAACGATATCGCCGCCATCCATGGCGACCGCCGGACGAACGCGGGTATCGATTAACTCTTTGATCTGATCGACCACTTCATCGTCTTCTTCGGAGCTTCCGGAAGACGTCGCCGTCGCCTCAGCCGCTTCGACTTCGTTCATCACGGGCAGGCCTGCGGTGAAGTGCTCCATAATCGCGCCGAGCACCGAAGGTTTCAGTACATGCCACTCTTTGACGTCGTTCTTGGTGACGGTAATAAAGTCGCTGCCGAAAAAAACCGCCTCGACGCCGTCGACGCCGAACAGACGGGCAGCCAATGGCGAACGCGATTCTGCCTCGCTAACTTCAGTGAAATCCGCGGTTCCCGTCTCGATTACCGAACGGCCCGGCAGAAACTTCATCGTCGCAGGATTGGGAGTCGCCTCAGTTTGGATAAACATTCTCGGTCTCCTTAAAGCCGGTTAGCGCCTCTATACCTAAGAAATGGGCGTTTCGGGCATTCAGGTCAAGCGTAAAGCCTTTGTATTTAAGTGCCAACGAAGCCAATTGTTCGATAAACCTCGGCCATTACCGGGGCAGAAACCGCCCGCGCCCGCTCTCCGCCCTTGATCAGGACATCATCTATATAGGCTTGATCGGCGACTAATTTCTGCATTTCACCGTTTATCGGCCCCAACACCGTGACCGCCAAGTCGGTCAATTCCTGCTTGAAGGCGGAAAATTGCTTGCCCGCATTCGCCGCTACCGCGTCATCGCGACTAAGGTCTGCGAGCGCTGCGTATATACCGATCAAATTTTCCGCCTCGGGACGATCCGCCAAGCCATCCGACGATGAGGGCAACGGCTCGGGGTCGGTCTTCGCCTTGCGGATTTTCTGTGCGATCGTATCTGCGTCATCGGTGAGGTTGATACGGCTATATTCCGAAGGGTCCGATTTCGACATTTTGTTGCTGCCGTCTCGAAGCGACATCACCCGCGTCGCTGCTCCGAGAATCAACGGCTCGGGTAGCGGGAATAATTCACTATTGAAATCATTGTTGAATTTTTGAGCAATGTCGCGGGCCAGTTCCAGGTGCTGCTTTTGGTCATCGCCCACCGGCACGTGTGTGGCCTGATAGGCAAGAATGTCGGCAGCCATCAGATTGGGATAGGCGTAAAGCCCGACCGAAGCGTTTTCGCGGTGTTTGCCGGCTTTTTCCTTGAACTGGGTCATCCGATTGAGCCACCCAAGGCGGGCGACGCAGTTGAATATCCAAGCCAGGCTCGCATGATCAGGATTCTGGCTCTGATTGAAAAGAATATGCTTTTCCGGATCAATTCCGGCGGCGATTAACCCAGCAACTACCTCGCGGGTGCTGGCAGTAAGTTCGGCGGGATCCTGCGCGACGGTAATCGCATGCAAATCGACGACACAGTAAATGCAGTCATAGTCCTCCTGCAGCGCGACCCAATTTCGGATCGCACCCAGATAATTTCCGAGATGAAGATTCCCAGTCGGCTGAACGCCGGAAAAAACGCGTTTCATGGTTCAGAGCCCTTCGCTTTGGACACGCGGGATGGCGCGGTTTACCGAAGCCGGGTTATCGCCGCTCGCGGTGCGGTGGTCAACATTCAAGTGAGCCGGTGTTCCTGCGCTCTTGGAATAAATTGACTGTTCGCGACATGGCGCACGCCTTTGTCTTCATGCCCAACGCATTTCTGGTACACCGCAAGAAATAGGTTGCCGGCGGCGGTTTCTCCCCAGAACCAGTCCGCCACTGCGCGGCTATTGGTCGTTCCTGGTTTCGCCGTCGCCGCCTCGAAATACCACATCTTGATGTCCTCACAGACGAAACGGAGAGTTTCGCCAAGGGTAATATCGTCTCGGGGGTTTTCGGGCGTGCCATCGAGGAATCGAGCCATAAACCGCACTGCTTCTTCGATCGATAGTTTGGCGACCCCGAATGTGCTGCGGCCACGTTCATCAATCGCTAAATTGTACCAGGGAGCCAACTGCCCGATTTCTTCCAAAATTTCCCGCAAAATTTCGGATTCCGTTTCGCCCTTCGGTTTCGGGAAGCTGACCGGACAACTCCAGCCGGATTGGTCATACGAATGCCCGCCTGGCGGATCCTCGTCGAAATCCTCCAAGATCACCGGCCCATCTTGCCGCTCGAAAAGCGCCAATAACGCACGCAGTACTTTGTTCTGGAACGCCGCATCGCCCGGCGCCCCGAAGGGGCGGCCAAGCTCGAAGGGAACCCACAACGCTCTCGGTGGCCGAATTCGCTCGGTGTTGTCTCTGACCAGGCTGATTCCAGCCGTCGCCAGACCCTGCTCTTCGAT
This sequence comes from Rhodospirillaceae bacterium, assembly GCA_003444235.1. Taxonomy (GTDB): domain Bacteria; phylum Pseudomonadota; class Alphaproteobacteria; order UBA8366; family UBA8366; genus UBA8366. The sequence continues at coordinate 5,642 of DLVK01000481.1, read as the reverse complement.
ATAATGCCCAACCGCACCGACCGCGCGGGTACAGTTGGGTCAGACCGGCACAAGCAATACCGCGTTGACGCCGTCTTCTTTGAGATGGCCGGCCAACTCCTTGCATGTGGGTTCGATTTCATGGGGCAGCCAGCCGGCTCCCATCAACGAATAATGGTAGCGGCCGAGAGAACCGATCTCGCCTGCCGCCTCCAACTCCCGCAACCTATCGAGCGGAAATACCACGTTTACGTCCTGTTGAAATCCTATGCGATCGTAATTGACCGATGTGTGACTCATGACGACATCGTCCAGATCGATATCGCCTGGCAAAACCCGGTAACCCGTATCCTGCAGGAAAAAATTCTTATCCGACCGTCGATGAAGGCCAGCCGTCGTGATGACCGCCACTCGACGTTCTTTTAGGGGCGGCCCCTCGATGAAGGGCTCGGTTTCGTATTCCGGACATTCCTTTTCGAGCAAATGCCGTGCGTCAAGGTCGGGGATATCTTTAATTCTGACCACGATGCTCAACCCAACTTCGTTGGCACCAGATCTTCGTAATGCCGCGGTACGATCCCTTTGCCACCCAACGCCTGAAGACCCTTATGCTCCGACGCTCGCATTGTTGCCGCCATTTTCAGCAGGGCGCTTCCGGCCACTGTCTCGTTCCAAAACCAGTCCGCCAGTTCTCCGGCCGTCGCGCCCGGCTGTGCCGTAGCGGCCTCGAGATACCAGGCCTTTAAATCCTCGGCAGAAAATTTCAGCATGACCGGCAATGGTTTATCCTCACGAGGGCTGGGGATTTCTTGATCTTGGATAAAATCCACAATCAAATTTGCCGCGGCATCGATATCGATTCCACCGACCCCAACCACGGTTCGCCCCTTATTCTCAAAATTTAAATCAAACCAAGGCCGAAGCGATGCCATCTCTTTGATAAGCGCCTGATGAAGGCCGTCAGCCTCCGCAGCGGCCGGCGCCAGATTGACCGGGCAAACCCAACCCGACATATCGCCCGGTGCTTCGCCAGGCGCATCTTCAGGGAAATCTGCCAACACAGGGCCCCTATCGCTCGCCAACAATTCGAGCCCGCTTTGCAAAACCTTTCGCTGAAATTCGGGCGCATCTGGCGCGCCCATGGGACGGCCAAGGTCAAACGGCACCCAAAGCGCGCGAGGCGGTTTCATCTGTTCGGTATGTTCGCGCACCAAGCTAACGAGCACGGTCGCAATGCCTTCTTCTTCGATATATCGAGCCAGCCCGCCGCCGGCGCGCGTGCAGTTGGGTCAGACCGGTGTGAGAAATACTGCGTTGACCCGGTCCTCTTTTAGAAGACCGGCCAAATCACGGGCACTTTCTTCCAACGCCTCCGGTTCGGTTGCGCCCATAAAGGAATAATGAAAGGCGGCAGCCGAGCCGATGATTCCCTCCGCCGCCAATTCCCGCAACCGGTCGACCGGAAAAACAGTATTGAGGTCCTGGGCAAAACCACTTCGGTCGTAATTGGTCGACACGTGGCTCATCACCAAGTCGCCGGAGGCCACATCACCGGGAATGACGCGATAATCGGTAGCGCCGGCGCGAAACGTTTCGTCATCGCGCCGCGATAAGCCGGCCGAAGTGATCAGCGCAACGCGAGCATCCTTCAGCGGCGGTGCCTCAGCAAAAGGGGCATCGTCGAATTGCGGGCACTCCAACGCCAACAAATGCGCGGCTTCATGTTCGGATAGGTCGCTTAATCGAACCATTCAGTCGGCTCCACATATTAGGGCGTGGAAGCTACTCCCGTGGTCGATGCCGGTCAATTCAGCTTCGCCGCAATGCCTGTCGCAGCTCAGCCAAACGCATAGCGCCTGTCATCTGGGCCACGCCGAAATAAATAACCAGCCCGAGTAAAACCAGCGCGCCAAGAGCACCGATCCGCACCGGCTCGCTGCCCGCAAGGGCCGTTGCGGCAACCTGTCCGCCACCCCAAAGACCGCCTGCCATAAACGCGGCGGACAGCAGCAGCTTCGGCACGCGGGCACGCAAGACGGAATCAAATCGAAAATGATCCCGCCGAATCAACAGAACAGCTAACGCGCCCGCATTCAGCCAAGCGGTAATCGCGGTCGCAAGCGCGATGCCCGCATGCGCCAGCACCTGCATGAGCAAAACTGCAAGAACCACATTGATGATCATTGCGGCGACAGCAATCTTGACCGGTGTCACCGTATCCTGGCGTGCGAAATAGCCCGGCACAAATGCCTTTATCAGTACGAAGGCGGGCAAGCCAAACGCAAATGCCGCCAAGGCCCGGGCCGTCGCCAGCGCGTCGTCGGGCAAGAACGCGCCCCGCTGAAACAAAACCACCGCAATCGGTTCAGCCAATATCATCAACGCAGCAGCGGCCGGAATGCAGAGAAACAGTGAAAATTCGATGGCTCTATTCTGGGTGTCCAGCGCCGCTTCCATATCGCCTTCGCTCAGCTGCCGGCTCAACATCGGTAAAAGCGCGACACCGACGGCCACGCCGACAACACCTAAGGGGAGTTGATTTATCCGATCCGCGTAATAAAGCCACGATACGGAGCCTTCGGCGAGCAAGGTCGCCAAAATAACGTCGACCACGAGATTTATCTGAACCACGCCCGCGCCGATAATGCCCGGCACCATCAACGCGAGCAGTCGCTTGACGCCCGGGGTCAAACGGGGGCGCGGTAACCGGATCATCAAGCCGGCACGGTGGCAAGCGAATACCAACCAAATGAACTGCCCGGCCCCGGCCAAACAAACTCCCCAAGCCAGAGCATGCCCTGGCGCCGACAAAACGCCTTCGCGAATCAACAACAAACTCGTAATCAAAATCACATTCAGAAGGATTGGCGCCGCCGCGGTAGCCGCGAACCTTTCGAGCGCGTTCAACATGCCGCCGAGCAGCGACAACAAAGCCATAAACAACAGGTAAGGAAAGGTCAGCCGTGTCAGTTCGACCGCAAGCTGGAATTTTTCCGGCTGTTCACGAAACCCAGGCGCTATCAACAACATCAGCCAAGGCATCAATAAAAGAGCCAGGAGCGTAAACCCGGTCAAAAAGCTGACCATGATCGTGGCGACTTGTCCGGCTAACTGTTTCGCGGGTCCGCGGCCCTCTTTGGTGAGTCGCTCCGAAAAAAGCGGCACAAAGGCGGCGTTAAACGCACCTTCGGCAAACAACCGGCGGAAAAAGTTAGGAAACTTGAACGCGACAAAAAATGCGTCCGCCACCATGCCGGCGCCGATCACGCCGGCGATCAAAACATCACGGACAAAACCGAGAATGCGGCTGGCCATCGTCCAGCCGCCAAGGGTGAATATCGCGCGATAAAGGGACATGCGACGGGTTTATCGGACGATGAAAAGAGTTAGAGACATTTGATAATACGCACAGTCAGGCTAAAAATTAATGGTTTCATCGATATTTTATGGCCAATAAACGGACAAATTAGTGCACTCATCGGGTGTTATAATTATTTAGCCGCTGAAATTGATGTGTTTTTCGACGGTTTTGTATCAAAATTGGATTTTTCGGTAATTTTAAGGCGATTTTCGACATTTTCAGCCGAATTTTTGCCTTGTTTTGAGTCGGTGGTAGTGTCGAGTGGAGCGCAGTGGGGATCCTTCAGCGCCTCCATCAATACATCACGAACTTGAGCGATCTTGCCGGCCTGATCGACCTTGGTGCCGAAAACATCCTGGACATAGAAGACGTCGACCACCTGTTCGCCGAAGGTGGCGATTTTCGCCGAATGCACTTGTAAGCTTAGGCGATAAAGCGCTCTGCTCACCGAAAACAGGAGGCCCGGTCGGTCACGCCCATTAACCTCGATCAGGGTATAGCGATTCGAGGCCTTGTTATCGATGAGGACTCTTGGTTCTACGGTAAAGAACCGCATTCGACTCGGTTGAAATTGACGTTTATTCAATTCCTCGGCCGTCTGCAATTCTCCCGACAGTGACTGGTCGATCAAATCCGAAAGGCGCGCCACCTTGTCAGACCGTGAGAACGCACCGCCCTCGGCATCTTGAATCAAAAAGCTATCCAACGCTTTGCCATTCTCTAACGTCGTGATCTTCGCTTCGACAATGTTTGCGCCCGAAACCGCCAACGCTCCCGCAATTCGGCTGAAGAGTCCGGGATGGTCGACAGCGTAGATCGTCACTTCGGTGGCACCCTTATCCATATCGATGTTCGTATCGAGCGCGAGAGGTTCAGAATTTTGCTCCGCTGCGCGGATGAATTGAGAATGGCGATACAGTGTGTCCGCATCATAGGCGGTCCAGTATCCCGCATGACCGCGGGCAACATGGTTTTCAATCTCGTCCGCCGGCCAGTCGGCCAATGCGGCGCGAAGATCGGCCACCGCCGCCGCCGCCATTGCGTCCCGGCCGTCTTCGGCCAAGCCGCCTGTCATCACCGCTTCCGCACGCGCGTAGAGGTCTCGCAACAGAGTTGCTTTCCAGTTGTTCCACCGGCCCGGCCCGACCGCGCGAATGTCAACGACGGTTAAGCACAAGAGCAGCCGCAGTCGCTCCGGCGACTGCACCACATCCACGAAATCGATAATAGTTTTCGGATCGCCGAGATCGCGTTTCGACGACGTATCGCTCATGAACAGGTGATAAAGCACAAGCCACGCCACGGTTTCGGTCTGCTCGGCGGTGAAACCGAGCCGCGGGCATAGTTTTTTCGCGACTTCCGCGCCGAGCACCGAATGATCGCCACCACGCCCTTTGGCGATATCGTGAAGCAAAACCGCCATATAAAGCACTTCGCGATTGGCGATCTTATGAACTACGTCGCTGGCCAGCGGGTGGTCTTCCTTTAATTCGCCGCGTTCGATCCTACTCAATATTCCGATCGCCCGGATCGTATGCTCGTCGGTGGTATAGACATGGTACATGTCGTACTGCATCTGCGCGACAACGCGGCCAAAATCCGTTACGAATCGGCCGAAAACACCGGCCTCGTTGAGACGACGTAATGTGGTCTCAGGATCCTTTGGCGAGGTCAGCATCTTCAGAAAGATTTCATTTGCTTCCGCATCTTGACGAAGATCATGATCGATGCGGAGAAGATTTCGCGTGATCATCTGCAGTGCCGCCGGGTGAATATCCAGATCGTGGCGCTGAGCGACCTCGAATAGACGCAACATGTCTTTCGGATGATCCGCGAAGTGCGTGGTCGAGGAAACTGTCAGGCGCCCACGGTTGACTTCGAACTCCTCGATCTCACGATGAAATAACGCCGGCATTCGGAAAATGCTGCGCCGCTGATGACGCTCCTCGAGCGCGGCGCAAAATATTCGTGTTAGATCGCCGACGTCCTTTGCGATCAAAAAATAATGTTTCATGAACCGCTCGACGCCGGTCGTACCCGCATGGTCGCGATAACCCATTCGGTCCGCCAGTTGCGGCTGGACATCGAAGGTCAATCGCTCTTCGGCGCGGCCCGTGAGATAGTGGAGATTGCACCGCAAAGTCCAAAGGAAGAGCTGCGCCTTATCGAAGCGCCGCACTTCGCGCGCGGTTAAAACCTTCTCATCGACGAGGCGACCCACATCGGTGACCTTGTAGAGATATTTCGCAATCCAGAACAAAGTCTGTAAGTCACGCAGGCCGCCCTTCCCGTCCTTGATATT
>DLVK01000460.1:0-8617 GCA_003444235.1 Rhodospirillaceae bacterium | reverse complement strand
ATGTTCAACTATGTGCGTAACAAGGTGGGTTTTCAATTAGGCTGGTTTGGCAGCAAATTGTTGCCGGAAATCAAAGAAATATTCGAACCAGAGATAAGCGGCGCGCGGTTTTTTTGGATCGCCTGTCGTCATCGGTTACCCTTATCACCGGAAAATAAGCGTCTAATCAGAATTTCGATGGCGCCGAATCGATTATTGAGAAAACTCGTTGCCCTGGAAGTGGACCGATATGGGCTCGAAGAATGGCATAACAAGCTTAGCGAATGGCCCGGCGCGGACCGCGAGGAATGACATGAGGTTTCTCTTTGTTACAGTGATTTGGGGCGCGAAATACGTCGACGATTTTCTCAAATACTCACTGCCGACGCAGCTGGCGTGGGGAAATTTAGCAGATTTTCCGTGGGCCGACGGGTCAACCTACTTGATCATAACCACGGATGAAGACCGTGCGCGTCTAAGAAGTTCATCATTATTCAAGCGATTAGAGAGAAACATAACGGTAAAATTCGGTGACCTAAAGGATACTCCATTACACAATAAATATATCGGCGTTAGCATGGCCCAGCTTGAAGGCCTAAAGCAGTCATCGGACTACGATGCGGTGTTTTTCATTTATCCGGATTTTGTCTGCGCTACCGGAACTATCCAATATTGCGCGCAAAAGATGGTAGACGGTTTCGATGCGGTTATGTTCCCGGTTCCCGCCGTGTTGGAAACCATATTTTCCGATCCCGCCATTCGCGACAATAATGTTGTAACTCGGTCGATTGACGGCGACATCATCGCAATCCCGCCTCGGCTGCTCGTCGATGCATCGATGCGGAATTTTCATCCAATGATATCTGGTTATTTCGTGGAGGGTGTTGAAAAGCACAACATTGGCACCGCTTACATGATGTGGGACGTGCCCGAGTATGGTTGGTTGTTTCGTTGTTTTCATTTGCACCCCTTTTGCATTCGCGTCGACAAGGAAAATCCGAATTTTTTGGTTGAATTCAATGTCAGCCTCGACGAGGAATATGTTCCACGCGTTTTTGGATCCGTAGATCGAATTCATTTCCCGGACGTGTCGGATTTGTTCGCCATGTGCAGTCTGAGGGAGCCAGATTCACCGCCACAGCCGCAAGAAGGAGCGGTGCGGGTCGACACGATCATAAACTGGGCTGAGGAATACGCGTCTCTCGTCCACCGTGACTTTGTTCTCCAGCCGTTTATTTGGACACATCGGTCGCCTGAGGAAGAGGGGGCTCTGAAAAGGTGGTCGCAGGCAAGACAGAAAAGCTTGCGTTATGTCGATACAATTCGGGAACGCTTGAACACGCCCGATTCACTATTGCGTTTCGAGAATCATGCAGCTTTCGAAGCGCGTCGCCGTCGTCGTCGCCGCTTTCAGTCTTGGCGCATACCGATTCGCCACGATTTCGACACTGGAGAAGTTGAACAAAACTCCCCCGACATTTTGCCCACGGGGCGACTCGGAAGGTTCTTGATATGGCTCAAAGGCCGGCCGGGCATTTACAAGCTCAGGAGAGTGCCTGGTTTACTGTATCTCTGGCGCCGTATTTTCAAAAGATTGCGTTGATCGATTGCGATTTCCGTCATCTGCTCAGGAAATCCTTGCATTTGCACATCAGATTCATGAAACGATGGTGCAACCAGCCCAAAGCGCAAACTGCCAATATATCCCAGCACCCTGGATTTTTCAGCAATTCAATAAAAATTCGCTGGCCGAACGCGTAAGGAAGAATCAACAAGGCGCGTCGAAAGCGCCGTTTTAACGATCGATTTTGGCGTTCCGTTAAAAACGCTAGAAAATTCCGAATTGCCTTCGATCGACGTTCGGGGTTTGATCGTGCTTTGGCACCAAACGAGCCCTTTCTTTTTACCGATCGCGATCCGATCGTGTTGATTAAAACAACCGAATGCATCAGCGCTAAGGAATAGCTGAGAGCCCAATCGGCAAACCAGTCGAAATCCGGATTCCAACCGTGGTAGGCAACCACATCTTGCGTCCGCAGAAATAATCCGCTGGACCCCAACCATACATAACGGCGCCGGTTGATCCTGCAAAATTCGTTTGCATCGTAACAAACGAAATTCTCCGATATGCCGAAATCGTGGGTTTCCACGTGGCCTCGGTCGGTTTCAGTAACCGTTTCGGTTCCGGTAGCAAGAACCGAAGCGTGCGGAAATTGTTGTGCTGCTGCGACCGCTTGGGCGAATAGACCCGGCTTTATCACATCATCCGCCGACCACCAGGAAAAAAAGTCACCGCGCACCTGCGGTAGAATGCGATTTGCGGTTTCAATCGGACCGATATTCCGAGGGTTCCGTACCAATTCGATGACATCGTATTGGCGCGCCCATTCTTCGATTACATCCACACTGTCGTCAGTCGAACCGTCGTCGGCAATGATGACCTGATCGGGACCGGGTTCTTGGGACAAAATCGCTTCGAGTGCGGTAGGAAGAAATTGTGCGTCATTATAATTCGTAATGAGGACGGTAAAGGCTGGAGAACCGTTCGTTGCCAAATCGAAGGCCTCCTTAAGGTGTCTCAGAATGACTAGTATAGCGGTCGTACGCCAATAGTCCCATGACAGTGGCTGCATCGGTAATTTGCTTTTCAAAAACCATCGCAAGGCAATCCTGCAATGGAATCCATGCGATGCCTAGGACTTCATCTGGCGATGGTTCGAACGCGCGCGCACGCTCGCACGAGCCGGCAATGTAGATGTGGGTGAGATTCTCGACATTATCCAGACCTGGTCTGTAGGTGAGAAGGTGTGTGAGATTCGAGCATTGAATGCCGGTTTCTTCAAGGCATTCTCTTTTGGCGGCCGCCGACAGTTTCTCGTTTGCGTCGGTCATGCCACCAGGCAATTCCAATGAAATATCGTCAATGAGATAACGATATTGCGCGGTCATCAAAACAGTTTGGGCACGCGGCACCACAATCGATGCGCAAGTGCCGAAATCCGTGACATAGTAATCTTTCTTAAAGCTCCCAAAACTTACCGGGTGTTGGCTTAAACCGGAAAACGGAGTCGTGGCCAATTCCGTGACCGGAAGTTTTGTCCGGCGTGGCGGCTGAATGTTAAGGATGTGTTTCCAGTCTTCGGTCGTCACGAAAGCAATCCAAGGTTTTGATGGCAGTTGTGTATTGCGTCGCGAAGCGCTGCAAAAGCGAAATCCGGAAAATTTTTACGGATTGTCGCGGTATCGAATCGACGGTGGGAGATAGGGAACTGCCGATCTGTGGTCGTGATTTTCACTTTCTTGTCTAATGAGCCAGCGACCAATTCTGCGACTTCAAAAAACGAATAAGAGCATCCACTGGCTATATTCAATATCCCAATTCCTCGCTTACAAATGACGTCCAGGATCAACTGGGCGACATCGCATACATAAACATGATCGCGCGTCTCTTCACCGTTTCCGCCAAGTGTAATTTCGCCATTGTCTAAAGCTTGGCGTCGAAACCGATTTGGCCCGTAGGAATTATGCGTGTCGTCCTCGGCTAGAACCATTGTACAACGCAAGACTGCAACGTCTGTGATGTCACGCAGTTCGCCGAACATAATTTCTCTGGTGTGATGCATGGCGCCATAAAGATCCGTCGGCGTTGCGGCAGTGGCTTCCGTTACCGGATTTGCAATGAACGGGTAGACCGCGTCGGAGCTTATATAGGTGACATGGTCGATAGGCCGGCTGCGAATTGCGCTACATACAGTTTGCGCCATGCGCAGATTCTTGACGAGTGTATCGACATCTCTGCCTTTATCGGGGGTTAGGGCGGACAACATGACCAATCGGTCGGTTGGCCGCAGTTGGTCCGCCAATTTTGCCGCCGCACTTTCGGTTAGTAAATCGATGTCGCCTGAGGAAATTGGTAATGTCGGTACGTTCACATTTTGAAGCGCAGTGACCAAAGATTTTCCGATCACACCTCTGGAACCAACTACGACGACACGAGATGCTGCGGCGGAATCCGATTGAAGAAGATGAAACATTGGATTCCCCGTGGCTTCAAAATGGTCCCTTGAAAAATTCGCTGGGTGTATCGACCGCTTGGTCCCCGACCATTTCCGCTAGGACGTTTTGCGCTTTTGCGACCATTTTTTCTGCAAGACCGAGAACCTCACCAACCCGCGCAACGACTTGTATCGAATCCGGATAAAATCCCGGCACCATGCCGCGCGAGCTCGGCGTGGGATGGTCCGGCAATCCAAGTCGTATTGGTGCGGCTTTTAGGGAATCCCACGCTTCGGTAGTGACACGGGAGCAAATTTCCGCACCGATCCCATAGGTTCGCCACCCGCTATCGACGGTCACCAGATATCCGGTTTTCTTGCTCGACGTGACAATCGGATCGACATTAAGTGGGCGGACGACACGCAGGTCGACTACTTCGGCGGAAACATCAATGTGGCTGAGAGCTTCCGCGGCTCTGATACATTCCAATGTCGATTGGGATGCGCCCACCAATGTCACGTCACCACCTTTTTTCAGTACTACTGGACCATCCAAGGGTGCGCTTTTTCCCGTTTCATCGACATGCCCTTCGGTTGCATGCAGCCATCGATGTTCGATAAAAATTACCGGATTATCGTCCTCTATTGCGGCGAGCAACATGCCTTTTGCATCTGATGGCATAGTTGGCATAACGACTTTCAGGCCAGGAAAATGCCCGAATACCGATTCTAGGCTTTGCGAGTGTTCGGGACCTTGGCCCCATCCGCGTCCAACAATCAATCTGATTACCAATGGAACGCGATGTTTACCGTTGCTCACATAATGGGATTTGGCGGCGTTATTGACGATTTGTTCGATTGCTAGCAGCGCGAACTCGACCCGGTGTAACGACAACACTGGACGTTGACCGGCAAGCGCGGCGCCAATTGCTACACCAACCATACCGTTTTCAGACACTGGCATTTCAAGCGCTCGCGGATCGCCGAACTGTTGCGCCAAACCTTTCGTGGTGCCAAAAAATGCAGCCGGATCGTCAATGCCCTCGCCCAAAAGAAAAACCGAATTATCGCGCGCCATGGCGACTGCCAGTGCTTCGTTAATAGCGTTGGCAAAGTTGATGTTGCGGCTATTCCTCATGAGACGGATTCTCTAAGCGTAAACATACAACGGCGCATTCTCGGGAACCGGTAGCGGCGCGTTAATGGCAGATTCGAAACTTGCGTCGATTTGAACCTGAAGGCGATCGATTAAAGCGCTGTTTGCCATATCGTCCATCACGCCGGAATCGAGCAACCTTTCGCGCGCCAGTTCAATGGGGCATCGGCGTTTCCACTCCTCAAATTCATTTTCCGTCCGATATCCAATCGCGTTATCGTAGTTTGGTCCGCAATGTTCACGCCACCTATAGGTTTCAAAAACCAGAAAAGACGGGCCACCCCCGTCTCGTGCTCTTTCGACGGCTTCGCTGGTAATTTGAAGAACATTTTCGACGTCGTTGCCATCGGCGGTTACCGCAGGCACATCGTGTGCTTTCGCTAAATCTTCTATAGGGCGCACAGGCTGTCTCTGATCCAAGTGTGTGTAAATCGAGAAAAGGTTGTTTTCACAAACGAACACGACTGGCAAATCGTATAGCCGGGCGAAATTCATACTCTCGTGAAACACACCTTCTTCGATCGCGGCGTCGCCTATTATCGGCACGGCGACACTGGACTCTGCATTCTGTTTGAACGCCAACGCCGCGCCCACCGAAAGTGGTATTGAACTGCCGACAATCGGGACGCTCAGTTCGAGTCCGGCGTCGGTGTCGAAAAGGTGCATCGATCCGCCACGACCGCCACAGCATCCCGTTTCCTTGCCGTAAATTTCGCCTAACATGGCGTCGAGGTTTCCACCTTTCGCCAAATAATGCGCGTGACAACGATGAGTACTAAAGACCTTGTCAGACTTCCGCAGCGTGCCGCAGACGCCGACGGCGACACCTTCCTGACCAACCGATAAATGGACCGGACAACGCATCTCTTGATCGGCGTAGCGTTCGGCGATCGATTCCTCAGTCAGCCGAATGAGCAGCATGTCTTCATATAGCGATTCTAGGGAGTTCTGATTTACGCTCATCCGTTTCTCATACTGTCCTTTGATCGGAACCGAGTTTCCAGTTTCAGTTTCGTCAGTCGGTATATGACATGTTTCGACTACGTTAAAGGCTTGATGTCTTCCCAGTTTGGTCAGGCGGGCCGTTGGCACCGCCGGGAAACGGAGACCGTAACGCTTTTTGCGAGTGTTATCGGGCACAAAACTTGTCCGCAGATTCTTTATACGATACCAATGCTCACCCGCAACCGATCCGACTCGCAAACTTTGTCCGATGGAATATTACAATCTTCTCGACTCGGCGCCCAAGGTGGCGCGTGATGTAAGCGCGCGTCTCGAGAACAAGGAGGAAAATCGCCGCCTCGCTCTAAAATATGATTTCGAGTATTACGACGGGACTCGTGAGCAAGGGTATGGCGGTTATCATTATGACGGTCGATGGGTCGCTGTCGCGGAACGGCTTGTTGAGCGATATAATTTGACTGCGGATTCCCGTGTCCTGGATATCGGTTGTGCCAAAGGATTTCTTGTAAAGGACTTGCTCGATACAGTAGTGGGTATCGAGGTGGTGGGCCTGGATATATCGTCTTATGCCCTACAAAACGCTCATCCAGATTCTGTCGGGCATTTGGTCATGGGCGCTTGTGACCGGCTGCCGTTCGCGGACGGTAGTTTCGATCTGGCACTTTCGATCAATACCGCACACAATTTGGATGAAAAAGGGTGTTTTCGAAGTATCCAAGAAATCCAAAGAGTCTCACCGCGCGCTGCATTCGTGCAATTTGATGCCTATCGTGACGAAAGCGAAAGACAGTTATTCGAAGATTGGATGCTGACGGCGCAAACCTATTTTACCCCCGAGGATTGGCTGAAATTTCTCGGACGCGCGGGATATACCGGGGACTATTACTGGACGATCTTGCTGCCGGACGGAGATGTTCTTTAGTGCGGAAGCATGACGCAGCTAAGCCTTGAACGCCATTGACGGTCACGCTAGTCGGTCGATCTATTCAAGGCTTGTTTGGGCTTTTTGCAAGAGCATCATACCGTTTGAGATAGGTAGAAAAGTCTTGTGCCAACCGTCCAGCGATTTTGCCCGGTCAATCGCGGAGCGTACGCCCCTGCCCTTTTCGGTTTCGATTGATTCGTTGAAGACGTCGCCATGAAAGAGTGCATCGTCGATTACGATGATGCCGCTGGACGAGACGCAATCCAAGACCGACACCAAGTAATCTTCATATCGTTCCTTGTTGCCGTCGATAAAAACGATGTCGAATGATGCTTGCGCAACCAAACCGTCGATTGCATCGAAAGCATCTGCGCAGATCAATTCAATCTTGTGGTCCAAGTCATTGCTGGCGAAATTGCGGCTAGCGATTTCGGCAAAATGATCGAATTTCTCGAGTGTGACGACCTTGCCATTCTGGGGCAGCGCACGAGCAAAATATAATGCGGACACACCGACGAAAGTACCGATTTCCAACACGGTTGACGCACGGGATACTCGAATGAGCCAATCCAAGAAACTCAGGGTTATCCGGCTGGATGCCATTTCCTCGATTGTAAACATGTCGGTCGCTTCTATATCAAATTCTTTCTGTGGTGGCCGCAAGTTGCAGGTATCGAGTATGGTCGTGTAAATCGACTGCTCGATGGCAACATCGTCGCGCCGATAAAGGTTGGCGTTGAACTCCTGGTTGGGGAGAATTTTCTGCCACGCCTTGAATGACTTTTGCGTGTCGTAATGAGCCATTAGTGATCCTTTCCCTTAGCAGCAAAGGTGTGTTTGCCGGGTCGTTCGAGCGCGAGGTTCAAGAGCGATAGACAATCTAACAACAATCCAATCGCGCACGCAATTCATGCGGATATTGGGGCTTTCCTCCGCGAATAAGCATTGATCAGGCGCCTTGGACGTTAAAGATATGCAGCCTCGGAATCGGCATCTCTATTCGAGTTCGGATGAACTGGGTTCGCAAAGACCATACAAAAAATCCGGTTCCAAAGTTTCACGCCATTTTTGTAGATCGAAAAATCTTGCCGCGGTCCTTTGCGCTGCTTGCGAGATTGCGGTCCGATAAGATTTATCAGTCGCCAATTGCGCGATTTGCGCCGCCGCGACGTCAATGTCTGGTTCTGCCCATCTGCCGTCATGGTAGATTCCATTCGGGTCGTTGACGGCGATCAGACTCATCGGTACCAGCGCACTGTTCTCCGCGTTCAAGAAATCCTTGCTGCCCGACCAATCGGTCGCAATTACGGGCTTTCCGAGCATGATCGCTTGTGCGGAGACTAATCCGAATCCCTCAGACCTATGCAATGACAGAATCGCGTCGACCGATGATATGAGGCATGCCATTTCCCTTTCGCTGAGAAATGTTTCGATGACCTGGATGCTAGGGTCAAGGATTTCGCGTCGCAGTTCATCACGGACGCTGGCACGCAGCGACTGAAGGTCTTTGATTTTCAATGCCAGACGCAGGTTACCCTTAGATTGCGACACCTTTTTGAACGCCTTGATGGCCCCAAGAATGTTTTTTCGTTCCAGGCT
>DLVK01000483.1:0-3094 GCA_003444235.1 Rhodospirillaceae bacterium | reverse complement strand
GAGATCGCAATATTGATATTTGCTTTCCGGTGCCGCGCGTTTGAGCTGTTCCGCCCGTTTAACGTCTTCCGGGCGCCCCTCCAACAGCCAACACGGTGCCTGAGCCGGCGGGAATCGAGCGTTATAATCGAGAATTTCCTGATGGACCTTGTCCGCATCTTCGACCTTGAAACCGATATGGTCGAGCATCGGTCGGTTGGCACGCATGCCGTCAAAATCTTCCATCGACCACGGTATCAATCTCAACACCATACGTCCGTCGGTCAGATCATAGTTGGCATTACCTTCTTCGCGGTTAAGCGGCGTCATGAAAAAGACATCGTGGTAAAATTCCGCGCAACGCTCGGGGTTTGGCGTTTTCAGCGCGAGATGCGAGACATGGCGTTCCTGCTCGTGATCCTCCTCGAGATAAAGGCCCTGCGTCTTTACCTTGCTGATCCCGGTTTTCATGTTCTTTTGATTAATATCGATCACCTGCCCGTCGGGGTCGTTGATTCCGACTTGCGCATACGGGCGGGTACCTGAGCGTTTGACCCACTCGACGCAATCTGAATATTTTTCCTCCGCCATCTTGAAGCTCTGTTCGATGTCCTCGACCTCGATGCCGAAATGGTCGAGCCCCATGGGGCCGGGACGACCCGGCATGATCGGATTGAAGTTGAGGCCCACATACCCCTCGCGGGCGGTCGCCGAATAGCCGTGACGCGACGAACGATGATCGTAACTCATTTGAAATATAGTGGCGTAGAAACGTCCGACCGTATGCGGATCGAGAGTAATGCTGGCGATATGATTTAGCTTCGGCATGGCATTCTCCTAGGCGAACGGCCACACCCTAGGTGATTTCAGCTTACCAAACAATTAGGTCGGCGTACCTCGTAAACAGGTGCGATGCATAATCCTGGGATGCTCATCCGCATCGAAATTCGGATCCAGCCGGTGAATCAAACATCGATTATCCCACATCAAAAGATCGCCTTCGCGCCAACTATGGTGATAGGTGAACTCGGATTGTGTTGAGAAATATTCAAGTGCCTCGATTTTAGACCGGCTGTCCCTAAACGCCTCGCCCGCCTCCGCGCCCTCGAAATGCGACGCATGCATGCCGAGAAACAACGTTTTCCGGCCCGTATCCGGATGGACACGTACCAAAGGATGCGCGTTCGCCGGCGCATCGGCAATTTCCTCCGCTGAGATCTTGCGTCCCGCATGTTCGCGCGACAGCTCGTAACTATGCACTACCATAACCTCGCCCAGCTCTTCTTTCTGGTCGTCGGTCAATGCGTCATAGGCGAGATAAAGATTGGCGAACACCGTGTCCCCGCCGTTCGGCGGCAAGCGTTTGGCATGCAGGATCGATGCGCTCGACGGCGCTTCCCGAAAAGATTTATCCGAGTGCCAAAGCGTAGAAGCGACCTTTCCGTTCGGCATACCTTTTTCATCGAGATTGGATACGACATGAACGAATGGATGATCCGCCGAACCGCGATTCCGCAGCGTATGGCGTTCGAGAGTACCAAACTGACCGGTAAATGCGACTTGCTGATCTTCGTCCAAATCCTGATCGCGAAATACCAGCAACTGATGCTTAAGAAACGCGTCGTAAACGTCGCGTTGGGTCTCAGAGTCTAAAGCCTGGCACAAATCGAGTCCTGTCACTTCCGCTGCCATTTTGTCAGACAGCGGACGGACCTCGAATTCCGGGGTTTGGAGTCGCCTCAACATCCAAGCAGATGGTAGCGCGAATGGCGGCGGACGTCACTGGGTGACTAGCACTTTACCTCAGCGAACTCGTTTAGCTCGATCACGTTTCGGTCGAGATCGCGAATGAATACGGCACTGTGGTTCCCAAACGAAAACCGACCGGTAATCTCGATCCCCAAGTTAGCGAGTATTTCTTCGGTCTCACTTAGTGAACCAACGCGAAGGGCGATATGGGTATATCCTGCGTAGCGCTTATCAATATCCATCAGGACGTTTTCGTCTTTAGCTTCTGACGTCGGGCCCAAGAGATTGAGCGTTACGCCCGAAGAATGACGCATGATAACGGGATGACCCTGATCGAAACCTGCATCCCGAACCAACTCAAATCCTAAAGACTGGTAAAACTCTATCGCGCGGTTTTTATCGCGAACTCGAATGCCGATATGATCGACCTTTTGAATATCGAGCATTAAAGCAGCTAAATCGGCCTTTCGCCGCGTACCATCAGACGATGGAGTAGCCGATGCTGGGTATGGTCGTAATCGACGCCCGCTCGGTGCATGGTGCTTCGATTGTCCACCATTAACAGATCGCCCAATTGCCATTCGTGGGCATAGATGAACTCGTCCTTCATGGAAATCGCCAATAATTCGCCCAAGAAATCTTGGGTTTCATACGGATCCATTCCCGTAACCGTGTCCGTCTTGCCCTTATGAAACCAGACCGCCTTCTCGCCGCTTTCGGGGTTTGTCCTGACCAAGGGATGCTCTACCGGCGGCTTGGTCGATTCCTTCTGCTCCTTGACGATGTCCGGGTTACCGGTCTCCCAATTGGCGCGGCTGATTAGCGTATTGAAGGTACTGAGACCATCGAGCCTGTCTTTCCATTCGGCGGGCAAAGCCTTGTAGGCGGCCTTCATATTCGCAACCGAAGTGATGGCGCCGGAATCCGGCAACTCGAGTGCATATAGCGTGGTGAATTTGGGCGGGCATTCGTGATTGGTGTGATCCGTATGCCAATTCGAATTTTTCTCAACCTTGGCCGGCCCGCCTTTTGAATCCTTGAGACGGTTCGACAGGACCAGCATCATGGGAAAGCCGTCGACTACATGCAGGCTATTATTGTCCGGCATGATTTCACCGAACCGCTCGATCGCCCGCTGGAAGTCGGCTGGCTCGAAATGCTGATCACGCACGACGAGAGCCACATGTTCGACCAACGCGTCGTTCAATCTTTGATGAGTTTCCGCATCGATATCGTCACGGAGGTCAATGCCGGTCACCTCAGCGCCAATATGCTCTTTCAACTTTGTGATCTTCATCCCACTGCCCACGTCGGAGGTGGAATTTTCGGATGTACCTGTTGCGAGCGCGGTCATAGCTGCCTCACC
>DLVK01000218.1:1562-7867 GCA_003444235.1 Rhodospirillaceae bacterium | reverse complement strand
AAAGGTCGCAGGTTCAAGTCCTGCCGCCCCGACCAGTGATGACGATCATATAAAAATCTCTATAGTTGTTCAGAATACTGGCGTAGTTGCGGTCTAAACGCGACCGACGGCTGGTCTCTATGCTGTACCAATTACAAAAATTTGCTGGAGCTTGTGTCATGTATCGTCGCCTTCGAATTTGTTTCGGTATTTTGTTGGTATTGGCTGCCCTGGGAAGCGCCCCCAATAGGGCTTCTGCGGCTGGTCTGAGCGAAGCGCTTTCGACCCTCGATACCGGTCCTTATAAAGATGCAGCTTGTAAGGCGGCCATCGATGCCGTCGTCGGTGCGGTCGATGGCTTAGGCGCCGCCGGATTCAGCAATGTCAAAGTCGAAGACGACGTAATTTCCGGTGATCTTTCGCTCCCGGTTGCCGGTAGTTGGTCGATTTATCTTTTCGCAACCGATTGCTCGAAAAGCGGGTTTGCGGTGCTGAAGCCGAAGTCCGATCTCAAACTTTCCGACCTTGTCGGTTCGGTCCCGGGTCTCAACGAGGTGGATAAGCTCGGCCTCAATGGGCAGGTCTTTATTCTCTCCAATACTGAAGGAAGTTTGGCGGCCGAAAGCGCGCCGGACTCATTGAAGTCGGCATTGTCGGCGGCGGCCAATGGTGACGATGGCGTCGAAATCGAGGTCAAGGCAGGGCTGACCGTTCTCGGCGTCATGGACCTTTCAAAATCCACGGCGACCAGCAAGGGGATGAGCTTCCTCGGATTCAAGGACGATAACTCAAAGAAGATTGCGATAAATGCCTTCCTCGGCGCCGAAATGATGGCTGCCTGGTTGAAAGGGGATAAGGGCAAAGCGGATTTCACCCTGGTGGGGACACTCACCGATGCGGCGATGACTTTGCCGGGCCATGTCACGCTTCCGAAAGCGACACTCACCTTTTCGACCGCGATCAATGCCGATGGTAAGGCATTCGAACTGGATGTGGCCGCCGACGATCCGTGGACGAAGGCATTCGGCATTCCCGGCCTCACGCTTTCGAATGCTGCGATCAACGTAAAAGCGGGCGACGAGACTTCCGCATCACTAAGCGCCACGACAAGCATTGGTGGACAAGCATTGGATGTCGCATGGAGTGCGGCGAAAGCGGATGATTCCGCCGAAGTCACATTGAATATCGCCGCGGCAAATGATGGCACGTTCAAGATCGGGTCGATTGGCGGATTGAGCAAGGTGCCCGGGATCAGCGATCTTGGTTTCAAGTCACTCGCGGTTTCGACCGAAGGCTTTAGCGGCCGGTTGATTTGGAAGGGCAAGGAACTCGATGGTGCAGTTATTTTTACCGGTGAGTCCAAGAAGCCATTGGTGCTGGTCAAAACCGAAACCTTCGATCTGAAAGATATTTCCAGCGCGATCGGCAAGACTCCGCTTGGGAAGATGACCTTCCCTGGCATGATTTTGACTTTAGCTGAAACCGATCCTGGGGCGATCGACGCTGAAAGCCTGCCTGAGGTCGCCCAGGCGATACTCGGCAACCTCGCAGAAAAATCCGGTGGAAAGATCGAGTTTAACCAAGGGGTCGGCATGCTGGTTGCCATCGATGCGGCCAAGCTGGGGGATGCGGTTAAAACCGTCGGTGCCTCCGGCGAACTGGTGATCGGCGGCACGCTGGGCGGCCTATTTGGCGGCGATCCGAAAGTCGATTTGTTTGCAGCCTTGCCCACCTTCTCAAGCAAAAAAATGCCGAAGTTCCTCAAGGCGGTTAAAGGCGTAACGCCTCAATTGAATTTGGCATTCAAGAAAAGCGGGGGCGGATTCGAAGCGGATATCGGTGTTGATCTTCGGACCGATCTCAAGGTCGGCAAAGACACAGTTCAGCTGGATACGGCAGTAACCGCCGTCGTGGCGACATCCGGTGTCGGGCTCAATATCGGCGGATCGTTGGATGTATGGGAGAATGCGTTCGGCCTCAAGGGCTTTACCATGAGCGAAGTCGCAATGGCGGTTGAAGTGGATGCGGATAGTTCGGTCAGTGCCGCCTTCCAGGGTACGGTCACGCTCAAAGACGGGAGTACGACCTTTACCATCAAGGCATTGCTGTCGCCGGATTTGGCGGCACTCGGAGTGCCGAAAGAGGTGGTTTTCGACCTCGAGACTAACCAGATCAGCCTCCACGGCCTCATGGATTTGGCCGATGTTTTTATCGGAGCGACTGGTAATAGCGCAACCGCCCGCGCTGCCCGTGGCAAGGGACTGTTCAAAACGCTACAGCTCGACAAGCTGCCCGATATCGAATTCTTGCCCTACAAAAACGATAAGGGCGAACTGGAAAAAGTTCAGATCTATATGGCGACACCCGGCGCCACGGATCCGCAGCTCGACATCGACGGTATGGGCTTCGGGATCGAGGGCCGGTTGCAAATCGAGGGCAAAGATATCGCCCAGGCGAAAGCCAAGTTGACGGAATCGTCGTTCGATTTCGACGGCGAAATTTTGATTCATCAATTGGGTCCGCTCAAAATCAAAAATGCCAAGCTCGATGCAGCGGCCAGCCTGTCCGAACTGCCGTTTCTTCATATAGCCGCGGATGCGGTGCTGCTCGGCGTCGAGCAGGCGATCAAAATCGATTTCAGCTCCGAGAAAATCGGGTTCGAACTTTCCGATAAGTTTGGTCAAGCATTCACCAGCGATATTTCTGCCGAAGCGTCCGTAGAAGACCCGTAAAATCCGGACTTTGACGTGAAGCTAGCTTTCAAGGGAGATCTTCTCGATTACGTATTGGGCGGGCTCGAAAAAGAACTCAACAAAGCGATCAATTCCTATTCGGCGGATGTGAAAAAGGCCGAAGCATCCATGAAGAGTGCGCAGGCGGATATCGACAAAGAAGAAAAGAAAGTCGACGACGCGTTCAAGTCCGCAACTAAGGATTTGGACAAGGCGGCGGATGCCATCGAGAAAGCCATCAAGAAAGTAAATGGCATCCAAAAAGACATTCGCGAGAAAAAGGACAAGATCGGCGACAAGGAACACGAACTTCATCATCTCGATTTCTGGCGTGTCGACAAAGCGATCGAATTGGCTATCGAGATTGCTGCTCTTGAAGTGGAAATCGGTGCGCTCTACGCGGCGAAGGCGACCGCTGTTGCCGCGCTCGAAATTGCCAAGGCCTCGACCAAACTGGCGCCGGTCCTATTCCAACCGGTGGTGCTTGCCGCCAACGCGACCTTTGAAGCCGCCAAAGGGGCAATCACGGTCGCCGAAGTGGCGGTCGATGCGACCAAGTACGCGCTCGAAGGTATCAAGGATGCGATCGATGCCTACCGCAAGAACTTCGCCTTCGAAGAGGCGGTTTTCGACGGTAGTTTGCAGGCGTTGCTTGGCAACAAAGCGATCACCATGAAAGCCAAGTTCAAGGCATTCGGTGAGCCGGTTGCGTTCGATCTAAGTTTCAAGCCGATTAATCCGAAAGAGATCGGCAAGGCGGTCGATGGCATGGTCGAAAAATTGGCGAAACAAGCGATCGACGAAATCGAGGATGAATTCTTCGGTGGCGGTAGTTCGAAACATTCGAGTGGCAGTTCCCATAGTTCAAAGAGTGCGTCTGCCGCGAAACCAACCAATCCGCCGGGCTGGAACAACGAGGGCCCGTCAGATCATTCGATCCCCTTAAAGGGTGCTAAATACAAAAATGCGGCAGCCGGCAAATGCATGGTGATTCAAAACAACAAATTGGTGTTTGCCAGCTGCTCCGGGGTAAAGGATTCGCAACTCTTTCGGTTTAGCCCGAAAGGCGATTTCGTAGCTGTCGGGTCTTCAAGTAAGGCACAATATTGTTTGGCCGCAAAAGGACCGAACGACGGCGACAAGGTTGAATTGGCCCGGTGCACCACTGGATCGTTACAGAAATGGCATTACTCCGGCGGTCAGCTCAAGACCGCGAGCGGGCATTGCGCGGCATTTGCCAAGAACGGGTTGAGTCTCGCAGAGTGTGCGGCCGGCAATAAATCGCAAAGCTGGAGTAGCGAGCCGATCGCCGATCTCGACAAATTGAGCGAGACGCCGCAGACCCATGTCTATTCAGTCTCGTTCCGTAAGCCGAAGGGCAACACGTGTATCGATGCTGCGGATGGTCTGGTGCTCGAATATGCCTGCGATGATAGCGACTACCAAGTTTACAACCTCAACAGCTCCGGCCAGCTTCGAATCTTCACGGATTGCATCCAGGCGCAAAAAGCGTCGAAGGGGAGCAGTGTCTTCCTCGGGGACTGCAAAAAGACCACGCAAAAATGGCAGTGGGTCGGGCTGAAGATGCAGTTGAAGGGCAGCAAACTTTGCCTCAACCGCAGCGAACAGTCGAACCCGCTGGGCATCAAGCCGATCACGCTCGGCAGTTGCAGCGCGAAAGATGCCGAATGGGAACTGGAGCCCTCGAATGTGGATCCGAAAGGTCGCATCTTGCCGGGCTATGCCATGTTGCAGACCACTGCCGGATTATGCGTCGAAGTACGAAGCAAATTGCAGATCGATGGTCTAGCCATCCCATCCTCGATCCTGTGGAGTTGCAACGGTGATTTCAACCAGAGTTTTTCGTTCCGCTGGAACGGAGAAATTCGCTCGCTCGGTAAATGCTTGAATGCGACAAGCGACCATGCGGGAGCACAGGTGATCGTGGATGAATGCTACAAGCGGCCCAGCGCATTGGTGCCCAGCTTCTTCCAGCAAGCCGGCAAGAACCGCGGCAATATGAACAAGCAACGCTGGCGTTTGAAGGCGGATGGTACCATTCGCAAAATCGGCACCAAACTTTGCTTGTCCGCCAATCCGAAAGGCCTGCGTCAGTTCCGATTCAATCCGTTCGGCCTTAAGCCGGGGCAGCAATTGAAGCCCTCGACAGGCAAGCCGGGTGGCATGGGATCGCTGCTCAGCCTAGAGAAATGTACCGGCGGGACCCTGCAGAAATGGGCTGTGTCGTCCAAACTGCCCGGCGGCAAAACCGTGGCCGGCTATAAGCAGCTGGCACATACCATCAAGGGAGCCCAACGTTGCCTAGAGACGTCGGGCGACTCCAAGTTCCGGAAATTGATCGCGCGGCGCTGCAATTCTTCTAGCACTTATCAGAAATACGCACTGACGCCTTCTGGCGAAATTCGCCAGATGGGCCGCTGTATCGGTACGGTAACGTCGGAACGGTCTTACGGCGATGGCTATCAGGTTGGCCTACAGGAGTGCCAAAACATCTCCACCCAGAAATGGGGTTTCTCGAAGTCGGGCTGGATCTATCAGAAACGGATTGCGAGCGGTGCGGCGATTGCTGGCGCGGCTCGAGCTTCGCTCGGGTCGGTGCAAAAATTTGCCAGCGCGGCGCGTAATTTGAAAGAGATCAAATCCGCCAAGCCGCCGACCACGGTTATGTGCATCACCGAGGGCAAAGTGTTCAATCCGGCAGACAGCATGCCGTTCCTCTCCAGTGCGCAGCGGGCGCAAATGGGCAAAATCGCAAGCTTCGGCCTAATTGGCGTCGAGAGTTGCCCGGTGGCAATGAAAAGTGCGCAGAAGGGTACCTGCATGCAGGTCAAAAGCGACGGAACCATCGCCTTGGCTAAGTGCAACCTGGCTAACGCGTTTACCGCCAATCAGGCGTTTAGCTTGAGTGCGGGCAAGTTGGTGCAGCGGGTGGTTGATTCCAAGGGGGCGCATTTGCGTAAAGTATGGATCGATGACGCGGTCAACACCAAGCTGCCGTCGGTGAAGGTGACGCCCAACCTTGCCGCCGCGAAGAACAATGTCATCAAAGCGGTGCAAGACACGTTCAAGTCATACGCGAGTTCGGGCTTCGCCTTCGATGGACGCCACGGCATTCTGCAATACAACCGTGATGCAGGAAAATGTGTGGTATCGCCGAGCGGTAAGGGTGCGCTATCAGCATCTGCGTTGAAAAAGCTTCAGCAAGACGCCGCCAAATTGACTGCATCCATCCCCAATCTCGCATTGCAAAGCACAACGAGTTCGAAGGCCAAAAAACAACTTGATGCCAATCGAAAAAAACTCGCCGACATCAGCGCCAAGATTGCGGCGAGCCAAAAGGCCTCTTTGATCAATGTCGACCGGTGTGTTGCCAATGTCAGCCACAAATGGACACCGGTTCCAATCGCCGCCGGAACCTGGAAGGCGAAGTAGCAAAGCTGGTGACAATCAAGCTCGTCTCATTCGATGTCTATATGGCGTTGATCGATATCCAAGGCAGCCTGACCCCGGTGACTGCCGCTGCCCTTGACCTCGATACTGAGGCGGCAGACGAGTTCGTGCGACTTTGGCGGG
>DLVK01000218.1:0-1246 GCA_003444235.1 Rhodospirillaceae bacterium | reverse complement strand
TTGGCGGGCGAAGCAAATGGAGCGAGCGGCGGCGAGCAACTCGTTGGGCCTAGGGCGCACGCTCTTTCGTGATTGTACGCGGATGGGGCTCGACTATGTTTTGGCAAGGCACGGGATCGATCTCCCCGATGACCAACGCCGTGAACTGGTGTCGGCGTGGGATGCGATCCGTCCCTGGCCTGAAGCGATTGAATTGGTTGGCGAAGTCAAAAATCGTGGTTATGTGACCGCC
This sequence comes from Rhodospirillaceae bacterium, assembly GCA_003444235.1. GTDB lineage: Bacteria > Pseudomonadota > Alphaproteobacteria > UBA8366 > UBA8366 > UBA8366. Next base: position 1,014 of record DLVK01000218.1, on the reverse strand, counting down.
ATACTTTCAAACGGCGACCACGATATGTTGGCGGCACTTGCGAAACCGTTCGGCGACAAAATGGATCATATCCTGTCGGCGGAAAGTGCCGGCGTCTACAAGCCGCATCCGGCGGTTTACGATTTGCCGGAGACGGAGTTGAAGATCGCCAAGGCGGACGTGCTCCATGTTGCTGGCAGCGGCAACGATGTTATGGGTGCGATTGCCACGGGTATGAGATGCTATTGGTCGAATAGAAATGGCGACCGGGTGATCGATACTACCTATGTCCCGACAGGTGAGGGTGCGGATTTGACCGGTGTTCTCGAATTGCTTTAGGCGCCGAATGGAAATCGTGCGGTTTCGTAGAAGGGCATCCAGCCGTCCGGCTGGCCGAAGATCGCAAGCGAATCAAATCGAACATCGGAGAGCACGCTTTCGTCTATATGGCTCCGTATAGCCGTGACTAATTCCTCCAGCTGCTTTGCGTCTTCGATCCGACTTGTAAGCGAGAAGTGCGGGCGAAATTGCTCAAACACGAAAGGATAGCCCCATTTAGTGAGCATGGCGTCCTGTGCGGGTGATAGGTTGGCCTCACGGCGGCGGGCCAATTCCTCCTCGGTCGGTGGGGCGCGAAAATGGTCGAACTCGGTAACGCAGGCATCGGCTAACGCATGCAGTGGGTCGCATCTATCGGCCGGTATAAGCGCGATGAAACGATCCAGTGCCTTGATCTCTAGCTTCGGTACCAGGAATGACTGTTGCGCCGTAGCGAAGCGCGCGGCGGCCTGATGAAGCTCTTCGGCGCTTTTGCCGTCGCTCAATCGGAAGGGCGCTTTTAAGGTGGCGTGAAAGCCATATTTGCGTGGCGTCTTGGTAACGTCCGCAAACAAGGCGGGCGCGATAGCCCGAAAAACCGGCTGTGCCAGCGGGCCGCCGTAGTGTGCGTCTCGGCCAATGAGCTGTTGACCCAATTCATACAGCGGATGATCTGGTGGCGGGGTGAGGTAGAGCGCGTAACGGCCGGTCATGCCC
>DLVK01000487.1:0-2646 GCA_003444235.1 Rhodospirillaceae bacterium | reverse complement strand
TAATGTCCGATTGGTCACGTCCCCAAGACAAACAATCCATCGCCGATATTGCCCAGGCTGCACACGTACCTTCGTTTCCGCTCATGGAACTCGCCGAGCACCTGGATGCGGAGCAACTGGACCATCGCAATTTCTTTCGTTCGTTCTCACTAGATGGCAAGTCGCTCAAAGCACCGGGGCCAGCATATGGCCTGCCAGACGAAGCGGAAGACCACAAGCTTACCAAGGCACCTGCGGAGGCCCGTGACATGCCCCTATCCGGCATACGCGTGCTCGATTTTAGCTGGGTGATCGCGGGACCCACCACGACACGCTATTTGGCCGCCTTGGGGGCCGACGTGATTAAGGTGGAAGCGCCGGGGGCCGGCGATCCGAGCCGGCGCAATGTCCTGCACACGGTTTTGGGTCAAGGAAAGCGCGGCATCATTCTGAATTTGAAATCTCCCGAAGCAGCCGAAACTGCGCGTAAACTTGCTGCCAAGTCGGATATCCTAATAGAGAATTTCGGAACCGGCGTAATGGAACGGTTCGGCTTGGGCGCCGACGAACTGCGTCGCATAAATCCGAAGCTGGTTTACATTTCCGCATCGGGGATGGGGCGTACCGGACCACAGGCAAAAGCTGTCGCCTACGGCACCTTGTTGCAATGCTATGCGGGTTTCGCTGGTCTCAATCGTCAGCCCGACACCCCACCTCGCGTCGGAATTGCCTGGCTCGATCCGATGTGTGCTCTCAAACTCACTTTCGCGGCAGCGGCAGGACTTTGGCAGCGAGACCGCACCGCCCACGGGGCACGTATCGATTTCTCGATGCTGGAAGCGATGCTGTGGACGATGGCCGAGCCGGTCCTAAAGACGCAGCGCAGCGCAGAACTTTTGCCGATGGGCAATTTGTCGGACGTATTCGCACCACACGGCATTTTTCCGACCGACGGCGGTAGCGACGCGGACCGGTGGATTGCTATCGCGGTGACTACAGATGGCCAATGGCAGGCCCTATGCACGGTCGTACCGGGGCTCTCGCAATGGAAAGAGGCGGACCTGAGTTTACGACGCGCCAAAAACGCCGAGATCGAGAGCATCATTGCCGAGTGGACTCGGCCTCAAGAAGCGGAAGTCGCCGCACGCGCTCTAACCGGTGTCGGCATCCCGGCCGCATCGTTGGCCACCATGATGGACCTAGCTGGTTGCGAACATCTAGAAGCCAGAGGTTTTTGGGAAAAAACCGAGGCCGGCCGCCTGCCCGGCTTGCCATGGCAATCGAATTTGGGCCGTTGCAATAGCCTTGCGCCCGGTCACGGCGCCGACACAGACACGGTGTTGAACGAGGTTCTCGGTATGGACGACGCGGAAATTTCGGCGCTGCGCGAGGCCGGTGCACTCGGCTAACCGCCCCCGGCTTAAAATTCTCCGCTGCGATAAATCTCGTCGAGCCTCTCGATATCCTCTTCGGCAACCTCGGCGAATTCCTCGCCGCGCTTTCTGAGCGCACCGGTGAAATTCGGCTCGCGCTTTTCTTTGAAAGCCTCGCGACCTTCCTGACCGTCGACCGTGTTTTGGATCAACATCGAATTGATCAAGGTCTGGACCTGCCAAGCCTGATCGGTCGGCATTTCGCCGAAGCGTATGACGAATTCCTTCATCATCCGCGTCGCCACCGGCGGCATTTTGACGATGTGCCGCGCTATCTCTTCGGCCCGTTCGAGCAACTTCTCGTGGGGGACAACTTCATTGATCAGACCAATTCGGAGCGCTTCCTCCGCATCGAACGGTTCGTCGGTGAGGAGGATTTTCATCGCATCTACGTAGCGCAGCTGCTTGGTCAGCAATGTCGCGCCGGGGCCGTTACCCAGCCACCCCTGACTCAACAACGCAAACTTGAAACGCGCATGTTCGGCGCTGGCAATCCTGATATCGGTCGATGCGAGCAGTATGTAGAGGCCAGCGCCCGCAGCCCAGCCGTTCACGGCGGCAATCACCGGTTTCCAGACCCGTGGGTAATGATCCCCCATCCGGCCGTCAGCTCCGGTTTTCGTGCCGGCGACGGTGCCTCCCAGCGGCCAGAACATACGCTGGGTTTTGAGATATTCGCGCTCTTCCTCGCTCATGTCCGGCCGGGGCGCGAGATTGTGGCCGCCGCAGAAATGACGGTCGCCGGTGCCGGTGAGGATCGCGCATCGGATATCGCGATCCTCCCAGACATCGGTCCAAATTTCCGAAATGGCGTCGGATGTCGTTTTGTCGAGGATATTCGCCTTCTCGACATTGTTGATGGTGATATAGCCGACCCCGTCGCGCTTTTCGTACTCGATCGTCATTTTCTACTCTCCGTTGGTTCCGGCCAATTCACCGAATTGGACACGCTATGGGATTTTGTGTTTGCGGTTAGTTCTGTGGTTGCCGCTCTGGCGGCGACTGCATTCAATTACTCCGCAGCCGCTCCGAGCTCTTCTTGATAACGTATGAAATTCGGAACTTTGGATGCGGGCAAGAAAACATTACCTTCGAACAGGCGGCGCTGCGTCCGGTAGAAAGTGACCGATTTCGCATGAAATTTATCGTCCTTGTTCTCCACGTCAGCGGCGATTACCAGCACGCCCGATGGCTGAATAATCCGGATATCCTCGGTGGGATCGTTGGTCCTGCG
>DLVK01000453.1:0-6108 GCA_003444235.1 Rhodospirillaceae bacterium | reverse complement strand
ACCTAGATCATAATGGCTTTTGATATTGCGCTTTGCGCCACGCCGACTGTTTGGCCGGAGCGCGTGCCCTACCCTTGCGAACCATCTGTATAACTGGCGGCCTTTGAGAAATCCGCTCCAAGAAACATGTTCGTTTTGGGCCCCAAGTTCGATAAGGGCGGTCAGGTCGTCTGAATCGCAAATTTCCTCGATAAACGCTTCCGCGAACCCCACATCCCCGCCCGTAAGGAGTTTCCGCGCAAATCCGGACTTCAGAATTTTGAGATCCGCTTGCGGCCCTTTGTGAGTGCCCGCAAACCGATAAGCCTTATTCTGAGGCGTCGTGATCGTTAAATCGCCGACAGCCACGGCGCGACCCAGTAACTCGATGAATTTCGAATTGTCGCCACTGTAGACCGAGTGTAGTCGTCCTGTCGTTGTGTCCGTCATCTATATGTCCTGCTAAGCGAAGTTGCCCTAACCCTCGGAACCGTATCGCGCGATGGTCACGGGTTCGTTCGGCGGCGCCGGTTTGGAGAAAAACGGTACGCGTTTCAGCCATAGCCGTAACGCTTCCCAATGGATGGCCGCCACTACCTTCAAGGTCATCAAGGGGTATGCAGCAACGGAAAGAGCAATAAGCCTCGCGCTTACCGGCCTGCGTTCACCGGCCATTGTTGCAACCAGGATTTCGCCCTGTTGGTCCGTCTGTCGAATGTGAAGTGCGGTTGATTTGCCAGGGGGCATTAGGTGGAAACCGTAAGTGCATTCCATCGGCAAAAATGGCGAAACATGGAAACATTTTCGGCAATCATGGGAAATCGCACCGTTCTCGGTCCCCGGCTCGATTTCAATCAAGTAGCTATGATTTTCGCCGAATGTATTACTCACTTCGTAGAGCACAGCTCGGAGATTTCCGTCGGCGGCATAGCAAAACCAGACCGAGAGTGGATTGAAAACGAATCCGAACAAACGAGGGAAACAGAGCAGCTTTACCCTTCCCTCACGGCAATCGATACCCGCATCCAATAATTTTCGGTCGATCCAGGGCCGCAATTTCGACCCATCCCGTGGTCCGTGATCGATGTCTTTGAACGAAAAGACACCCCAACGATTATAGGCAAACCCCTTTACCGTTCTGTCCAACTCGGCCAACTCGTCCACATCGAACAACCCCCAAAACACCCGGTAGCTGAACCTATGATGGGCCGGACGCATGCGCCGGTGCATCACCTTGCCCCAATACAGACAAGATTGATGGGTGGTGCGGGGTTCGGGTTTCATTCCGCGGCCTCCGCAATTTCGGGCCGAACCACGGAACGAGCCGGACTTATGGGCACGATATCCTCACGCCACGGCGCAGGAGCGCCAAGCGCCGCCGCGACTTCAAGCCCGGACTGGAGGCCGTCTTCATGAAATCCGTTGCCACAATAGCTGCCGCAGAACCAAACGCCACCTTCGCCCTGTATTTCGTGCAGCCTCTTTTGAGCGTCGATTGCATCTCGATCGAACTGCGGGTGCATATAATCGAATTCGCCAATCACGCTATTCGCATCGATGTCACGCGTTGGATTCAACGATACAAAAATATTTTTTGGCGTTTCGATATTTTGCAATCGATTCATCCAATAGGTCACAAAAACAGTGCTGTCAGATTCAATCGGTCCATCCGAAATATAATTCCAACTCGCCCAGGCTCGTCGTCGTCGAGGCATCAGCGACGGATCGCGGTGCAACACGCCCTTATTGCCACGGTACTGGAAAGCCGAAAGGATACCTCTCTGACGATCGGTAGCCCCGTCGCCCAATATCTCTAAAGACTGATCCGCATGGCTTGCCAGCACGATTGCATCAAACGGTTCTCGTATGCTGCCAGTGCCGATCGATAGTTTTTCGCCGTGACGCTCGATCCCGTGGACAGGTTCACCGGTTCGCAAGTTTCCTCGGAAATATTCGACCAATCGGTCAACATACTGCCGGCTCCCTCCTGAAACGGTTCGCCAGGCTGGCCTGGCACCTGGATCCAACAATGCATGATTTTTAAAAAAACGAACGAAAGCACTCGCCGGAAATGCGAGAATTTCTTCAAAACTGGCCGACCAAATCGCCGCGCCCATGGGCAGGATATGATCGAAAACAAAACCCTTCGAATAGCCCTCGCAAGCTAGATAGTCACCAAGACTGATCCCATCCGCCTCTGGCTCGTCGAGCAATGTTTCCGCTTCTGCGAAGAATCGAAAAATTCCGCGCAACATTCCTCGATAGCGTCCGCGCAGCAAGTTCGTCGGCTGCGCCAACAAGCCGAGCGGACTTCCCTCGTATTCGAGCGCACCACTATTTAACGATACACCAAACGACATATCGCTTTTTTCGGTTCGGACACCAAGCCAATCAAAAAGCGACACGAGATTTGGATAATTGTGTTCATTGTAGACGATGAAACCGACATCCACCGGCGTTGAGTGCGACCCATCACTGACGTTTACCGTATGCGCATGACCTCCGACGCGGCGGTCCGCCTCGTACAGAGTGACATCATGGTGCCTTCCAAGCGACCAAGCGCAGCCCAGTCCGCTGATGCCGCTGCCCACTACGGCGATTTTCATTTAGGCCTCTCAGCTATCGGATAACGCAGTTCTGACATTGAATACATATGACCGAATACGCGCGCTGAATGCCATTGGATCAAAAAAATTTCGAAAGCGATGATCCAGCCATTCAATTGGTTCGTATCGTCTTACGTTATGGAAGTAATCGGTTCGCAACAGACGGGAATGGGGTCGGTGGGCTTTTTGTCCACTTCCAGCTATGAAAGGGCCATGTCCTCTACCAACCGTTTGCCGCTTCTGGATGATGATTTAGAGCAGGAACTAGCAAAGTTGTTGCAATCGGTTGCACTTGACCGCGACAAGTCCGCATTTGCCTCGCTTTTCGATCATTTCGCGCCCCGCGTAAAAGCTTTCTTGCGCCGACAAGGCACCAGTGAAGCCCAACTCGATGATCTTGTTCAGGAAGTGATGCTCAAAGTTTGGCGATATGCTGAGCGTTTCGACCCGGAAAAAGGTAAAGCGGCGACCTGGGTGTTTACGATTACGCGAAACGCACGCATCGATTTCCTACGCAAAGAAAACCGGCCGGAGCCGGATAAGAACGACCCAATGCTCGTGCCTGCAGCCGAGATCGGATCTGATGAAAATGTTTTCGCGAAGCAATCCGCGTCACGGATTGCCGCAGCACTTGCCGAGTTGCCCAAGGAACAATCAGAAATTCTCAAACTTGCTTTTTACGAGGATAAATCACATGGCGATATCGCCCGACAAATCGGATTACCGTTGGGCACCGTAAAATCTCGAATTCGCCTGTCGTTCAATCGCTTGAGAAGTTTATTGACGGAGCTAGAGCTATGATTGCGCATCATCCGAATGACGCTTTGTTACTCGACTATGCAAGTGGCGCGGCGGCAGAGCCGATAAGTCTTCTCATCGCGACACATCTGGCATTGTGCCCGCATTGCCGCGAACGAGTAGCCGCCTACGAAGAATTTGGAGGCGCATTAATCGAAACCGGTGATACAGAAGCGATTCCGGACTCTTTAAAAAGCGGTGTATTGGCAGCACTGGACGGTGAGGAAATATCAGTCACTTCTCAACCGACATCTGAATCCGGTTCAATCGACGCGGCGAGAAACCTTCCTCAACCGCTTCGCGATTATTGCGGGAGACAACTGGAAGCCGACAACTGGCAATGGTCAGGATTTGGAATAAAGAAAATTCCTCTGCTGGAAGATCAAGATCGTTTCGAATGCTACCTTTTGGCAATTCGCAAAGGCACGAAAGTACCGTTACACGATCACGGTGGAAGCGAGCTGACCCTGGTGCTAGACGGCAGTTTCAGCGACGATTCCGGAACATTTGCCCGTGGCGATATAGCGGCCCGAGACGAAGGTGACGAGCATCAGCCCGTTGCCGACCCGGAGACGGATTGCATTTGTCTTGTCGTGTCCGATGCACCGGTGAGCCTGAAAGGACCTGTTGGAAGGTTGTTAAATCCGTTCCTCGGCCGCGGACGAAGGCAAGATCACCTATAAATACGAATTGTACTCGCTCCGCAGGGCTGACAGGTGCGGATGAATTTCCGAACGAACCGAAGTATAACCGCCCTATGATTCCGATTACCGACGCCATTGGTATCGACGAGGCAGAGCTGGACCAGCGCTTTATTCGTGCACCTGGTCCGGGTGGACAAAACGTCAACAAAGTTGCTAGCGCCGTACAGCTTCGCTTCGATGCGGCACAATCGCCAAATCTGCCGGCAACTATGGTTGAACGGTTACGCGGGCTTGCGGGTAGACGCATGACCGCGGATGGCGTCCTCATAATCACAGCTAATCGTTTTCGGACTCAGGCCCAGAATCGCACCGATGCACTTGAACGCCTTATCGCGTTACTGCGTAGGGCCGCGATAGCCCCCAAACGCCGCACACCCACGAAACCCAGCAAGGCTGCGCGTCAAAAGCGATTGGATACAAAGAAACGGCGCGGGAATATCAAACGCACCCGCGCTCGAACCTCCATCGATTGCTGAAACCTGGGCCTTACCGACCGGCCGGCGCCTGGCACATCATCCGAACGGGCTCTGTGTCGTAATCCTTATAATTCCGCATCGCCGAATAAACGATCTTTATCGCTCCGGCGATCAACCGTCCTTGTGGGTCTTTTGCGCGTTGCAGAACCCCGGCAATCGTCCCCTCGCCTTTCGCATCGGTCAACGCAAAGGAAATTGTAATCTGGGCGTTTTCGTTATGCCGCGCCACGCCAAAACCGCTGTAGCTATTTACCTGCGTCTGCAAATTTAAAGAAAAGCCATCGCCGCTCTCCGCAATTTGCAGCAAATCCTTGTTTGCCCCAGCTGTTTCGAGGACACCCACTCCTCCTTCGCAACGGTAAGAATTGACGAAAGATTCATCGGCAGCACTGGGTAGCGCAAAACCCAGCAAGCAACTCATGAAACATAGATATCTAATTAGCTTCACACTTTGTTGCCTTCGCTAAAATTTTCGAATCCGTTGACAACGCCACGCACGACCTTCTCCTGTGCCGGGTTTCGCCGCACTCTGTTTCGACCCGTCATCATCTACGATTGGCGTCAATTCGGCAGATAACGTGGTCATACGCAACTGCGAGCCATCACCTGACGTGTCGCTCAAATTCATCAAGGCAACAAAGGTATCGAGCTTTTTATTCGCACCAAGAGCCTGGGCACCGTGAGCAACCACCATTTGCCGTTTGGCGAAGCTGAACGCATTGGGATAGTGAAGCCCTATTCCCGATTGACCCGGCAAATTCAAATCGAACTTCTGATTTTCGGCCGCTCCCTGCTGCATCGCCACCTTGAACGGACCTCCCGCTGAATCACGGCCCTTTGCGGTAATTAGCAAAAATACCGCCCGATCACTTTTTCCAGCCTCAACCAGGCACCGATATTCGCCGCCGAAATCACCGCCGCTCGCCCCTTCGGCCAATTCCAGCTTGTCCGCAACAAGTATTCGGACCGCTCCGTCTGTGTGGCCCGAATTCTTATCAGAAGGCAGCGTGCAAACGCCCTTTATAAATGTTCCCGACTGCAATTCCCCTTGCCGAAGGTTGGCACATACGTGAATTTCCTCACCATCGGAGAACGTCACCCGTACAGCCGTTTTAGGCAGGCTGCCGTCAAGCCTGTGCCATCGGCCGGAATACCCGTTCTTGAACACAAGCACCTCGTATTTTCGATAGTGGACGACTTTATCACCTTGCTTCACATAACAGGTGCGCGCGAGCGGCAGTGTTTTGCCGTCCACTTGGCGCACATCGCGAAGCTTGTTCATGGTGCCAATTCGCCAACCACGCTCCCCATGCTTTACCCGACAAACGTAATTTGCGTGTTCGTGCTGGTCGAGAAAAGCATCCGGCGGCACGTCGTCTTCCGAAAGTACCCATTTCACAGGATTCAGCCCAACGAGCGCGGATTTCGGCGCAGGTCCGGTAAAACGTCCACGCCAAACCATTATCTCGTATTTGTCTTTAACCGGCACCGGATTGGTCTGATGCGCAGTATAGGGAATTGTGCATTCACCGCCGTCCAAATCAC
>DLVK01000025.1:0-10369 GCA_003444235.1 Rhodospirillaceae bacterium | reverse complement strand
CACTCGGTCGCGACAGCACCGAAGCCGAATTGGCCTTTCTGAAAGAGATTCCGATGGGATTCTAGGCGGCGTCGGCGAAGTTCCGATAATGCGCTAAAAGATCATCCGATGCGTTGTAGATGGGCGTATGCCCGCGCAAAAGGATTTGTGTCGAACGTTCGTAGGCCGCACTCGGCATTGTAATGGTGCCATCCTCGGCACAATTCCCCTCGATGGTCGCTTTCAACAATCCCGCGGGATTAGCCATTTTCACTTCATGCTCGACGAGATCAGGGCTAAGCGTGCTGACTTCTATGGCGAGTTCGCGCGCCACGGTGCCGGGAATCAGACAGCCTGCGGCGAGACATGCGCCACCGGTGACCGCCAACGAGCTGTGGGCATCCTGTGGGGTGAAGTAACGTACGCGAATATTGGCTCCACGGTTGCGTTCGTCCTCGCTCGGTTCGGCGACGATGCAAGCTTTGGGAATCGTTTCGCTGGCCGCGAGCTGTTCCGGTGTGAGCGGTTCGCCGTCCGCTCCTTTCAGCCCCATGGCCAATCCAGCCTCGACCCAAATTTTTCGCAGCCGTTCCTTGAATTCGCTATCGCCGTTTAGCTCATCCGGCGTCTCGGCGGCTGTCTTACCGAGATCAGCCGCACGCAGAATCACCATCGGCACCGCGAGGTCGACGCATGTCGCTTCGAGACCGTCGAACGTGTCCATCGCGTTTCCGGTCGGCAGTAGTTTGCCGGTCTTGGCGCCAACCGGCTCCAGTAGTGCCAATTGCACGCCTGGCCATCCACCGAGTACGCCGGGAATTTCGGTTGCCGCTTCCATGGGCTTCTCGGGTTCGGGCATGTCCACTAAAGCGTGGGTAACGACACCGGTATTCGTATTATGGATACGCACCTTGGATCGACCGGGCTCGAGGCTTAGGAGTCCGATTTCTTCGGCAAAAATCGGCAAGGACGCCGACATGTTGCCGCAATTAACGCTCCAATCGATTGCTGCCTTTGTCGGCGCCAGTTGGGCCAGCGTGCTGTCGATATCCGAATCTTCTCGATCCGAATGGCCGACAATAAAGACTTTGCAGCTTTGCGGAACGCCGCGCCCAAGACCTGTGATTTGTCGGTTGGATGGGACTTCACCTTCTATGGGCACGCCCATGATGCGCTTGATCACTTCTTCCTGGAGCGCACGATCACTAGGTAAATGTTCGTCAAAAAGAACGATGCCGGTCGAGGTACCACCGCGCATATGGTAGACGGGAATTTCCAATACACCGTTTAAAAAACGGGGCGACAGGCCCAAGAAATGTACGTTTGCTGTATTTGCCGACATGCCGTTCTCCTTATTTTAAATCCCGGACTTATTGCTTGAATTTAGGTAAGTCCAACCCGACCCCGTTCAAGGCGCCGAATAGGTCGTAAAGTTTTTGCGTGGTTTCCGTGGGCAGGGGCGGCGATAGAATCGATTCTAGATTGCTTTTCAAATGCTCCGGATTACCGGTGCCGAATAGCAGAATGTCGGTCCCGGGCTCGTGGCGGACGAAGCGGTATGCCGCATCGATGACATTTTTTGCACCGCCCTCGGTCATCAGGAAATCAAGCGGCTCGCCCTCCGCAAGTTCGGCTGAGATTTCACCGGCCTCCGCAAGCTCTGCCAGAGTTTCTTTCAAATAATCTTGATTGCTGAAGATACTGCGCACCGCATACATCAACAGCGTTCCGACACCGTTTTCTTGGCTATGGGGGAAAACCTGGGTGCGCGCGTTCTGGCACATCATATGGAAGGCGACCATGCACACTTCCCAAACACCTTCTTGTGTCGCGCGGTTGAGCATGGTGTGATCCGGATCGGATGTCGCGGCTTCGGTAATCCCGATATGGCGGATCTTTCCTTTCTCTTTTTCTCTAATTAATGCCGGTGCGATTTCGGCGAGAGCATAGTCGTATTCATGGGGTTTAACGCCGTGAAGATTGAACACATCCACATAATCGGTGTTCAGTCGCCCAAGGGCCGCTTCGAAATTTTCGACAACGCGCTCGGCGGTCCAGAGACCGTCCTTGTCACTAATATGATCCTTGGTGGCGATGACCACGCTATCGCGTTGGATCGTCTTCAACGCCTCGCCAACGAATGGCTCGGTGCCGTAGTTGGCTGCGGTGTCGATGAAATTTATGCCGAGACCGACCGCTTGGTGAATGATGTCGACCGATTCCGCCGTGCTTCGTCCGGTCTTGCGTCCGAGCCGGCTGTTGCCGCCGGTGCCGAGCCCGGCGACGCTAACCTTGAGGCCGGTGTTGCCGAGAGTAGTGAATTCCATGATCAGCTCTTATTTAGGTATGGCTTGTAAATCACGTTGTCGACGATGCGCCCGATACCGCGGCGCAGTGGCTCGATGTCGATTACGGCGTCTAATTCGAGATTCGCGAGATTTATCACTGTGCCCATTTCGAGCATGAACCAGCCAACTTGTTTCATGGTGCCGCATTCGACCATCAGATTTTCCGGGCCGACAATCTCGAAGAGTTTTTTGAGCGTGTCGCCGTGTTCTCCCTCACCGTCCTTGCCGATCAGCATGTCGATTTCGCCTTCCTCGACCATGGCGATGGTGACACCTGCCTCCAGGTAACGCTGTATGTCTTCCGCCGCTTCTTCGGGTTCAAGCGGCTTCTCGGGGTGTTTCAAGCCCCATTCATATATTACCTCGAGCCCGTCATCGGCACAGCGTTTGATGAGATCGAGTTTCTTCTCTTCGTCATAGGTGACGTAGGTCTCTGAAATCTCGATTACCTCCCATCCGTGTTTTTTGGTGTAGGCTAGATGCTCTTCGAGCGTGCCCTGCACATAGGCCAACTCCGCCACATTGCCGCCCATGAATGGCTTGATATTGTGCTCTTTCAACAGCGCAATTTTTTTAAGCGTGAGGTCTTCAGGATAGAGCTTATGGGTGAAGGTGCGGAACTTGTAATAGTCGATGTAGGGCCCGGCGGTTTCCAAGATCATTTCGGCATGCGAGGCACTGAAGCCACCGTCATGAACCATGGTGCGCCCGACCGTACGCGGCTTCTCCTGCCGGTCGGGAATAGTGAGATAAGGATAGGTATGTTCGGTCATTTCTTCTTTCCCGGAGTTGGATAGCTGTCGAGGAGCCCGTCGACCAAGTCCGTCGACGCATCCCAGTCGAACGTGCGGTAGGCGTGTGCCTTGGTAACAAAGCTGGCGCCCGCATAAAACATTTCATACTGCACGTGCCGTGAGGCGAATTCGGAACCTACTGCGTCCCAGGCGAGCTTGAAGAATTTCACCCGCTCTTCCGACGACGCGGCCGGCGATTGCTGCGTCTTGCCAATCAAATCGGCGATTTCCGGATTGTCGAAATCTTCAATGCCCGAGGGGAGCATGATCATGCCGCCGCCTGCCAGTTCCCGGAGCGCGTTGTTGACCTTGGAATAGAGCGCCTGCGTCTGGACCTGGGCGGTGTAAAGCAACTGCCGGTCGGGCACGAAATAATCTCCGGCCATCTCCCCCTTGGCTTCGATGCCGTAGACAAGTCCTTCGACAAGTCCCACATCGGTTGCCATCTGGCCTAGGGTTTCCCGAACCTGTGGAAAGCCTGCGATGCCGTTGATGTCAGCGATGCGGTGGGCGAGGCCGGCCAGGAAGCGCATTTTCACCAGCAGCCGAATCTGCGCCTGGTAATTCTGAAATACATGCGCCGGGGTTCCGTGGAACTGTTTCTGGCACATCTCAATGCTTTGATTGACAAAGACCCGCTCCCAAGGCACGTGCACTTCGTCGAAATAGAGCACTGCGTCATTTTCGTCGTAACGGCTTGAAAGCGGGTTGTCGAAAATGGATGGCGCGGCTTCCTCGTAAGACTTGCGCGAGAGGATCTTCAGGCCTTTGGTTGCGATAGGTAGCGCAAAAGACAGCGCATGTTTTTCGTCGCCGGGCTGCAATGGCTGGATACATGTAACGAAAACTTCGTTCGCCATGATCGCCGACGTGCCCAGCATTTTAGCGCCGTGTACGGTCAGCCCGGATTGATCCTGGTCGACGACGCCGACGCTGAGAAATTCCAGGTTTTGCTCGCTCGCTTGTTTGGACCGGTCTGCTTGCGGGTTGATGATGACATAGGTCAGGAAATGATCCGTGTCGCGGGCCAGGGTGTAGTAGTCGCGAAGCGCGTGCGCACGCTCTTTGTCGTAATCTTCGAAAGTTTCGATGCCCATCATCATGCCGCCGATACACGAGGCCACATGGTCCGGCGAGCGACCCATGAATCCGTAGTGACAGGCGGCCCATCGTTCCAGTGCTTCTCGACGGTCGCGAAGTTCAAGATAACTGGTCGGCAGCAGCCAAGCCTTATTGACCTGTTCACCGGTTGTCGGTGAGGCGAATGTCATGGTCTCAGTATTTTCTGCCTGGAAATCGTAAAGATGCGCCGCGGAGGCGACGGAATTCTTGTACGCATCGTGGGTGGTCACATCCTCGATGCGCTGTCCCCGCAACATCACTTCGCGCCCATCGCGCAGGGACTCCAGATGTTGGTCGCCGGTCTTAACCATCAGTCCTCCGATAGCTTGCCGAGCGCATCGGCGTTTGTGGTGAAATCACCGTCATCGATTGCGATATCGAGGAACTCGCAACGCCGAAACCGTTCCTGTTCCTCGAAGGGTACGGTCGCATCGATGCCGAGCTTGGTACGGATACCATCCGCAGAGGCGCGTACATATTCGTGTCCGCGCGCACCGGGAATCTTAATGAGATCTTTCGAGGCCTCGAACCGCGTCGCCATGGCGTACTCCACATCCGCTGGATCGCGGATGTCGATGTCGTCATCCACCACGGTGACCAAATCCAAGTCTTTTAGGGCACCGAAGGCCGCGGCAATGGCATTCCGCTGCAGACCATTATGTTGCGGCGTTGTTTTTTTGACTTGGATCACCGCATGAAACCGGTGGAGTCCGCCGGCGGTCATTTCCGCATCGGTCACGATGGGTATTGCCGTTTGCAGGACGTTAAGCAGGCTTGCTTCCAATACATATTTCCGCAGCATCACCGTCTCGCGGCCATAGCCGTTAATCGCGTGATAGATCGGCCGTTCGCGGTGGGTCACCGCAGTGATCTCGACAACCGGCGCGTCCCCTTCCGGCGACAAAAACCCTACGAATTCCCCGAACGGTCCTTCGCGTACCGTTTCACTGGCGAGCATCTTGCCTTCGAGAACGATTTCGCTTTCCGCCGGTACCGGCAGGTCCTGGGTGACGCCTTTCAACACCGGCAGGGGTTGTCCCGACAATCCGCCGGCGACAGCGATTTCGTCGGCACCTTCGGGCATTTGCGAGCCCATTGTTGCTGCCGTGTACTGCAAGGCGAGGTCAGTTCCGAGACAGACCACAATCGGCAAGTCCTCACCCGAGCGTTGCGCTTTTTCGAACGCAATTCGCAAGTGACGTCCATAGTCGAGTTGTATCCCGGTCCTTTGCGGCCCTACCAACTGCAGCCGGTGAAACGATGCGTTGTGAACCCCGGTCTCAGGGTCCGCGGCGATTACCACGCCGGCGGTAACGAAGCGCCCCGAGTCCGCTTCCGTGTGGTAAAGGGCCGGCAGAAGCTCGGTAAGGTCGAAGCCGTTAGTCAGCACGGTTTCTTGTGCGGGGCCATTGTCGACAGCTTCCGGTGGCTGGGGGTTTCCAAGGGCCCGGCCCACCAAAGTACGAATTGCTCCGAATTCGACCCCGAACGCAGCTTCGCAATTTTTCTGGCAGCAAAGCAGGTTACCGATGATCGGCATGTCGTGGTCGTCGGCGGGTGGGAAAAGGACCGCTTGGCCCCCGTCCCGCTTTTTCATGATCGCGGCGATCTCCAAATTCGTACTGGCGGCAGCGCCATAGGTTTCTATGCGCCCCGCCGCCGCCATTCGGTTCAAAGCCGATCGGAAGCGCGTGTCCAGCACGCCCAAATTCGTTTGAGAGTTGGTGGTTTCGCCCATTTCGGAATTAAGCGTCCGGCCGTGCCGTGGCGGCGAAGGACGGATGTGCCTCCATACCCTTCATCCAAGCGTCGAGCTTGGGGTGGGAATCCCGCCAATTGTCGTCGGCGCCGCGCCAATCGGCGTAGGAGAGCGAAGAAGCAACGGTGAGTGCACCCATATGGGTCTGTCCTTCGAGCTCGCCAACCAACCCTTCGAGAGCGTCATAGATGCGATTGGAGCGGATGACCTCCTTTTTGAGAACGGTGGGTGATTGCTCCGACGGGTCGAGCCGGTTCTGGCCGCTGCGGGTAAACATCGAATCCATCAACACCGCGCCAATCGCTTCGAGCTTAAAACAGTCGAGCCGCGCCGCGGTGTCTTGGGGATAGAGTTTTCCACCCGAAAGGTCGTTCATGTGGTGCGCGATAATGATGCATTCCGACAGTGCGGTGCCGTCATCTAGAACTAAAGTGGGAGCTTTGCCGGACGGATGCGCTGCCAACAACGTGTCGAGATTTTCCGGAATCGGACCGACGTCGATCTCTTCGCATTGGTCGCCATAGCCAGCCTCGATGATGGAGATACGGGCACGACGGCTATAGGGCGATGTGGGCGTAATGTAGAGTTTCATAGATCGATTCCTTCAAGTTGAATTTTGATAAATTTATGGGCTCAGGCGTGACGTTCGGCGGGGCAAGCGTCAACCGGCGTGCGGCGTCTGGTTGCCGTCGAGATAGACCCTGCTGTTTTGAGCATACGCTCCCCCGGAAGAATTTCTCGCGGACTTTTGCCACGTTGCCCCGATTAAACTCTATTCTTCTTAAGAATCAAATCCGAATAGGCGGGCAGGGTTCTTGGCAAGTACCAATTCGCGGTCCGCTTCATCTGGAATCCAATCCAGCAGCGGGTCCAGAACATCGGCGCTTTCCGCAACGCCGTCAAAGCGAAACCGCGGGTGGGGCCAGTTGATGCCCCATATCACCCGGTCCGGCCGTGCCGCCACCAAAGCCTGTACGCGGTCGCCAACATCGAAATAGTCCGGTGGACCGGTGAGCGAGTTTGAGTAAATCGCTGCGATCTTGACCCAGACGTGATCGTTTTCTTCGAGCAATTTCAACAAAGTACGGAACCCTTCGCCGGAAGTACTCTCTTCGATAGGCGTCTTCCCGAGATGGTCGAAAACGACCTTTACCGGCAGAACGCTTACCATCGGCGCGACTTTCTGCACCCATCCGGCGCTCGCTTCCTGCAATTGCAGAACCCAGTCGAGGTCGGCGATCTGGGCCGCAATTTTGTCCGCATTAAAAACCGAAAGCTCGCTGCCCGAGCCTGAAATACGCACGCCCCGCATGCCGCCAGCGTGCAGTCGATCCAATTCCTCGCGGCTGATACCGGGCGGAATTACCGCCGTGCCGCGTGCTCTGTCCTGGCCGATCGCGGCGATGGCGTCGAGCGTGACCGAATTGTCGAAGCCGTAAGCCGAGGAATGGACGATGACCGACCGTTCGATGCCAAGCCTCGCCAACATGCCGCGATAGGCCTCTAACGTGGCTAGGCGGGTACCGTCATTGGTGCGGGGATAGCGGTCCAGCGGCCCATATATATGGGAATGGGTATCGCAGGATTTTGGCGGTGCCTTGAGTCTGGGCGCGCGGCCTTTGTCGGCGATGAAATCGGGATCGGTCATCTAATTCGCTTCGGGCTTGATCATGGCAAGAATTTCTTCGTACGCCGCATCGGCGAGTCCGGCGATGGCCTCGGCCTCGAGATTTTGCACCGGATGGGGCACGTACACTACTGCCGGGTCGAATCCCAATAGCTCCGCCTGGTGCCGGGCGGCATCGGCAAAAACTTCGGTCGCTATGAGACCACCGGCGATATTCCGTCGGTCGAGGGCCGCGATGTCATGCAAACTGCACGACGTGCAGGAACCTCAATCGGACAGCGCTTCTAGAACCAGATCGCAATCCTTAGCGATTTCCGCAATCAGCGTTTCTGGCGCCGCACTGACATTGGTCGGCTTGATATAGCGTTTGGCGGCAATGCCGTCGGCGGCGAGCCGCGTTTCGAGCTGGTCGAGGAAGATATCTCCTTGGCTTTTCGAGATATCGAGCAACGCCACCGTTTTACCCGCCAAGTCGGCAGGCGGCGGCGTACGTGGCCTTAATCCAGGCGCAATCTCGGCGGTTGGATCGAGTAGGGTGTCGGGTTCGGTCATGGATTGATCTCCTTGGTGACAGGGTTGACCGCATGCTCGCCGGAGCACGGGATAATCGCGCTCATCGAGCCGGTGTCGCCGCCGGCGCAAATCACATGAATACCATCGGGACGAAACTTCGCTATCCTTTCGGTTTTGGCTGCGGTGCCGTCGGTAATGCCGCCCGAGCCTGGGGCCAGCTCGGCGGCGGGCAGTTGCAGCAACGCTTCCAGTTCGTCGATAAGCATTTGCTTCGTCCAGCCCGCATCGACGAAAAGACGTCGGTGTTGGGGGCAGACGACGACAAGCGCGTGATGGTGGCCGGCTTTCTTGGCGCCGCCAACCGATTTGAGGGACAACGCCAGATTACGCACCAGCGACTCAGCATTGGCGGATTTCTGGTCGGTCAAACCCAGCATGCCGTCGCCGGAAAAAAGCGTTACCGCCGATTTGCCGGGCGCGATACCGCGCAAGGTCGACAGAGTGTCCCAGGACGGCTCGTCCTCCCGTTCGGCGATACAAAAGCTGAGCTTGCCCGGATGGCCGAGCACGCTGGCATCGGTGCTGCCCGGCTTGGCGCCTCCGATGTTGCGGCAAATCAACTGTAGCGCCCGGCCGATGGTGAGATTGGCGCGATGGCCTGGGCCGAGGACGTTGGCACCCGCATTGAGGCCGAGCCCGCGTACGATCGGCCCGTTTGCGACGATTACCGGCCCGCTGGCGCCGGTGCCGACCAGAACGCTGTGGAGGCCGAACTCCGGATCAAGTGCCGCTTCGAGTGCAGTTAGTACGACCGGGAAATATTCCGGCCGGCAGCCGGCCATAACCGCATTGATCGCCGCTTTCTCCACCGTGCACGGAACTGCCGCCGGAGGAATCATGCCGAGCACGCGATCACCGTCAAGATTGGCACCCCCCAGCATGGCAAGGACCCGCTCCGGGGTCGGCGGGACTACCGGTAGCCCGTCGGACCAATCCCGGTCGAAGCAGGCCTCGATGGGATCTTGCGCCGCGCCGAGCGAAATTTCGCGGGCGGATAGGTGTACATCGCCGAAGCGGACCGCAAGCTTCTCCGCCATACCGGGCTCTTGAGTTCGCGATCCACAGCCGGGCTGCGAGGCCGGCAGGTCCGCACCCAGGTGGTCATCCTCCAGGAGTGTCTGCCATTCGTCTCGATGCCAGCCGACCGTACGGCCGGTTTCCGCACCCCCGTCCCTCCGGATCAAAGTAGGCACGATTTCGATTCCGAGCTCGTGGGACCAGGCAAGCTCGCGATCGTCGATGACGGTGGAAACCGTGTCGGGAAAATTTGCATCGTCCTGGCAGGCGATGGCGATACGGTGCGCCTCCGTTGCGAGCAACGGTGCTATGAGCGCGCAGGTCGGACAGTCGCGCTTAACGACGGCGATCCATCCGTTTTCGGGGATCGGCGGTGTCATGGCAGGAGACCTCGCGATGAGAACTCGTCGCGGAGCGCCTGTTCGACGGTGAAGGTGGGAGTGAATCCCAAATCCTCTTGCAGCCGCGTCGTTACCATCCTTCCTCCGCCTCGCAACGGCCGGCCAGTAAATCGTACCTCGCCCGTGCCCGGCACCAATTTCTTTATCAGCTGGTGATAGTCCTTGTAGGAAATGCAGTTTTCTTCGGGCCCGGCGAGGTTGTAGACCGGGTAGGCGGGGTTGGGATGGCGCATTGCGGCCAGTGTCGCGCCGACCGCATCGTCGATATAGGTGTATTGGGTCCGCTCGTCCCCGGAGATGTTCGTAATCTCGACGTCGCTGCCATCGATCGTGCGCTTGATGCGGTCACGGGCGGCGGCCATGCCTTCGCCTTTAACTTCGGCCGGGCCGATGACGCCGGAATAACGCAGCGCGACGAAGGAAAGGCCGTTTTGCTTGGCAAACCGATTGCCGGCGATTTCGCAGAAATACTTACTGACGCCATATACGGAACGTGCGCCGGGGTTCATGCTTTCCTCGAACGGTCCATCGCCACCGCCATAAACGGCGATAGAGCTTGCGAACACGACCCGTTCAACATTCGCGTCCGCTGCGGCTTTCAGAATATTCATCGTCGCGGTCACGTTAACCGCATGGGCACGCGCCGGATCCTTTTCGCAGTCGCCGATCAACATGGCGGCCATATGCAGAATATGGGTGGGTTGCGTTGCGCGTACCGTCTCGGAGACATAGTCCGGATCGGTAATGTC
>DLVK01000336.1:0-4931 GCA_003444235.1 Rhodospirillaceae bacterium | reverse complement strand
CCGCCGACACTCGAATCCCATACCCCGCGCCCGGTCACCATCAACGGCGAAAAGCGACTGGTGATCGACATGCATGCCCATTGCCAGTTCCCCGAGATCATGCCGCTGATCGAAGGCAGGCCCGAGCTCGGCGGCAAGGACCCGTTCGGCCACGGTGGTTGGGGCAAAGGTCAGGAATTGGACCGCCGCCTGAAAGCCATGGACGCCATGGGTGTCGACATGCAGGTGCTATCGGTGAGCGTTTTCCACCATCATCATTGGGCCGAGCGCGAGCTGGCCGAAGAGCTTTGCCGGGTCCAGAACGAAAAAATGACCGAGCTCTGTGCGGCGCATCCCGATCGCTTCGTGCCGCTTTCCATCGTCGCCTTGCAGCATCCGGACCTCGCCGCCCAACAGCTCGAATACAATGTCAAGGAAATGGGCCACCGTGGCGCCATGATCACCGCCGCGCTCGACGGGGAAGAGCTCGCGGACGAACGGTTCCATCCCTTCTGGGCCAAGGCGGAAGAGCTGGATGTGATAATTTTCATCCACCCTCGCCATTTTCGCGAAGGCGCGCCGCGCTTCAAAGGTCAGGGGTTTCTGTCCAACATCATTGGCAACCCCCTCGATACCACCGTTGCGCTGGCACATCTGATTTATGAAGGCACGCTCGACAAATTTCCCGGCCTCAAGATCGTCGGCGCCCATGGGGGCGGCTATCTCGCCTCCTATATCGGCCGCTTCGACCACGGTCACAATAGCGGCGACCGCGGCGGACGCGGGGCCGAACAGAAGGCACCGAGCGACTATTTAAATCAGCTCTATTTCGACACATTGGTCTACGGAACCGAGAATCTTCACCATTTGATCCGCGAGTGCGGCGCCGACCGGCTAATGCTCGGCACCGATTATCCGGCCGGCATGAACAATCTCAATCCCATCGCGCATCTTCTCAGCGTCGAAGGGCTGAGCGACGACGACATCGACGCCATTCTCAGCGGCACGGTGAAGAAGCTGTTGAAGCTGTAAGTGCCTGCTAGGGAGGCCCGACATGAAAAAACCGATCCGCACCCGCGACGGCCAGCAATGGATTTACGATTATGTACTCAAGGCCTCGGGCCGGGCGGTGCACTACGAATATGACGGCGGCGACATGCCGAAGCAGGCGAAGTCGATCCGTATGGTGTCGAAATATCTCGTCAAGGAAGCGGAGCATGCGGAGAAGATCGCCCGTGGGGCGGACGCGGCGGGCGACACGCTGAACGCGCGCAAGCTCTATCACCACGCCGCCGAGCACTACAAAGAAGCACAGCATTTCTTCATTCCGCCGACGAGCCCGAAGCGCTGGGATCTGCTCAAGCTTGCCCATGACTGTGCCCGCCGGGCATTTTCGCTCGCCGACTACAAGATCGAGCTGGTGGAAATCCCCTATCGCGACACCACCATCCCCGGCGTTCTCCATCTGGCGCCGGGCCAGGGGGCCAAACCGACGGTGGTGTTCATCCCAGGCATGGACAACACGAAGGAAAATTATCCCAATGTGGATGCCAACCCCTTCATCCAGCGCGGGATGAATTTGCTCTGCATCGACGGGCCGGGCCAGGGCGAAGCCTTGATGCGGGGCATTTACGTTCACCCCGGCGATCACTCGGTGGCTGCCTCCAGTGCCTTCGATTTTCTGGCCGCGCGCGACGATGTGGACGAAAGCCGGATCGGCATTTCCGGGCGCAGCTTCGGCACCTACTGGTCGCTCAGGGCCGCAGCCGAAGACGGACGCTTCGCCTGCGTCGGCGGCGCAGTAGCCTGCTATTACTGGGACCGGATCGTGATTTTTCAGGAAGTCACCATCCGCTTCAAACAGGTCTTCATGGCGATGGCCGGCACCGAGGACGAGGAAGCCTTCGACAAAGAAGTGGAGGGCTACACCCTGAAAGGTTTCGCCGAAAAAGTGACCTGCCCGGTGTTGATGGGAATCGGCGAATTCGACCCGCTAAATCCGCTCGAGGACGCGGAGGCGGTCTATGACGCACTCACCTGCCCGAAAGAAATGTGGATCTTCGAGGACGAGTTCCACCGCATCCGCGCGCCGAAAAACCTTGGGGGCGGCGTCACCTTCGATTTCATCGCCCAATGGATGCTGCGCGCCATGAATGGCGGCATCGAAAAAGGCCACGACAAGAAACGCTTCATCAAGCTGAACGGCGACGGGTTTTTCGATTGAGTGCTCAGTTAAAAAGGTAGGCAAGCCGCGCGCGTGCCACCTCAAGCGTACCGTCGTCAAATTGAGTTATCGGCGCAAAATCCGCCGCTTTCTCCACTCTCCATGAAAGTCCCTCCAGCGCATCTTCTTCGGAAAAGCCCGGCATCGTCGCGGCCAACGTAGCTGTCCCGTTTTCGAAGCTGAACCTTGCACGTTCGGTAATCAGCGAGACCGGGCCCGGCGGAAGGTTCAATTCCGCCCGCGCGGCGTCGCGTCCGGGGCTGGTGATGAAATCGACCTTTTCCACGAACCGCCTGGGGTCGTGGGGCATTAGAATAACGAGACGTCTGGCAAGGCAGGCAATGTCGTGGGCGCCGCCGGAACCGACCATGCGAATCTTCGGTTCGTGATAATCACCGATCACCGTGCTGTTGAGATTGCCGAGCGGATCCACCTGGGCCGCGGACAAAAGGCCCACATCAATCCGCCCCGCTTGCAACTCGGCAAAGACGCTGAGCCCGTCGGTGATCATCATCGCACCCTCCGCCACGGAAGGGCTGCCGGTGGAGAGCGGCGGCTTCGAGGTGGGGTCCGAGCCGATGACCCCGCTTTCATAGATGATCGTCATATCCGGCGCGTGGCTATGTTTGGCGAGCAGCGCCGCATCGGAGGGATTGCCAATGCCGACGAAACAGACCTCGCCGTCGACGAGTTCGCGTGCGGCGGCAAGCGCCAACCCCGCAGCGGCGGGCAAATCGCTCATCCGATTGTCCTCCCGCTCGATTGGGCCTCGAGTTCCGCAAGCCGTTCGGACCCCACCGCATCGAGATAGGCACCGTGATCGGCACAGTCATGGATGTAGCGGGCGAGGTAGGCGGCCAGACCTTCCTCTTCCCGCGCTTCCTTGTCATAGGCAAAGAAATGATCGTCGTCGCGCCCGTAACAGCCCTCCACATAGGACGGATGGGCGCCCCAGGCGATTTCCGCAACCGCGGTCGTCCGGTGGGCGGGAATGCGGGTCGCTTCCGGTGCTTTCTGGATTTCCGCTTCGTCCACGAAACGCTCCACGGACACCAGAACCTTTTCCGATGCCAGAGCGCCAGTGATCGTATCGCCATCGACGCCGATCAACTGAATATTGCCCGCTTTGTCCGCCTGCTGGGCATGGACCAGCGCGACATCCGGCTTCAGCGCCGGAATGCAGGCCAGCTTCTCGCCGGTGTAGGGGCAGTCCATGGTCGCTATTTCGATCGACGCGCCGGCAATGTCGCCAAGCTGCAGGATGCGGGACGGCAGGAACGGTACCCCTTGGCGCGCCGCTTCCAAGCGCAGAATGATCGCCATGTTGGTCCAGTCCTCGTAGGCGAGGGTTCCCGCCTTGACCGCGCGGCGGAACGCATGGCCGAGACCGATGCCGGGATTACCGAGATAGCCGAACACCACTTTGGAGGCGACACCGGCGCCGATCATGATGTCGAATAAGATATCCGTGCCCGACCGACACAGGGTCAGGTCCTTCTTGTCTTGTCGGATAATCTCGAAACCGAGCGCGAAGGGCACGCAATGGCCGAAGCCGCCGACAAAAACCGTATCGCCGTCGCGAATGTGTTCTTCGACTATTGCACTTATGTCGGCGGATTTATCCATGGTCACTCGCCACCTAGATCACGCCGTCCTTTTTGAGAATAGCCAAATCGTCGGCGCTCACGTCGGCCAAATCGCTCAACACTGCATCCGTATCGGCGCCCAGAACCGGCGGCGGCAACGAAACACCAGCCGGCGTATCGGAAAACCGGTAGGGAATGCCGAGCATGCGGACCAAGCCCGCGGTGGGATGCTCTATTTCCTCGATCATACGGTTGGCCGCGGTCTGCTCGCTTTCCAGCGCGTCACCGACCGGGTTGACCACGCTGCACGGGATACCTTCCTGCTCGAATAGGGTTATCCATTCGTCGGCTCCTTTCGCACTCAATGCCTCCCGCACCATCTCATCCACTTCGGCCCGATTGCGGACCCGGTTGGGATTGGTTTGGTACCGGTCGTCTTCGGCCCATTCCGGATGACCCACCAATCCGGCGAGCTTCGCGAATTGCATATCGTTACCGACCGCAAGCGCAATCTCGCTTTCACCCTTGGCGCCACACGGAAAATCGCGATAGGGCACGATGTTCGGATGACCGTTGCCGTAACGCCCCGCTTCCTCGCCGCTGATGAGATAGTTGGACGCCACATTGACCAGCACGGAAACCGCTGAATCGTAAAGCGTTATCGTCGTCTTCTGACCTTTGCCGGTGCGCGTCCGCGCGTTGAGCGCGCCGAGAATACTCATCGCCGCATACATGCCGGTGCAGACATCGACGATCGCTACGCCCAGCTTCATCGAGGAACCGTCTTCCTCGCCGGTAATCGCCATCAAACCCGATTCCGCTTGCAGCAGAAAATCATACCCCGGCATGCCCGCCTTCGGACCCTTCTCGCCATAGCCGGTGATCTGGGTATGCACCACTTGCGGCGCGTTCGCTTCCATCCACTCGCGGGTAAGGCCCCATTTCTCGAGCGTGCCCGCTTTGAAATTCTCCACCAGCACGTCCGCACCCTTGATCAGGGTTTTCAGGATATCGAGGCCGCGTGGGTCCTTGAGATCTAGCGTGACGCTTTTCTTGTTGCGATTGACCCCGAGAAAATACGCCGCCTCCCCGCTTTCCGACCCCCCCGCGAAGGGTGGCCCCCAAGCGCGGGTATCGTCGCC
>DLVK01000033.1:3195-4032 GCA_003444235.1 Rhodospirillaceae bacterium | reverse complement strand
CCTTCGCAGTCTCCGCTCCGGTACGGCACGTTTCCTCCGGATCGCCCGCGCCCAGCGCCTGCGCCGAAGGCAACTCGGGGAAGCCGACCTGCTCGCGCAACCGCCGCACCTGCCCCCCCTCCTGATCGACGGCCACCAGCAATTCGCCCCCCGCTGCTTCTTGTAGCACCCCGATCAACGCGCGCACCTGGTCGGCCGACTCGATATTGCGCACCGGGCTCTGGAGTGGCACATCGTAGTCGAAGAGCACCACGCTGCCCAGGCGGTGTTGCTCCAGGTCGCGGAGAACGGGATCGCCCGGCGCGGCCACCAGTCCGCGAAAGCCGGCCATCAGCAACTGCCCGATCTTGGCGTCGAGATCCATCAGTCTTTGCGCCCTTCGCCGGGCGGGCAACCGGCGGCAAGCAACGGCAACAGGACCATATGCCAGCGCATTATGTGGCCTCGTAGCGGTTGATTATCTGCGTGTCGAAAGTGCCGTCGCCGGCGATCCGCCGCACGGCCAACGAGATTTTATTATCGGCGTCGAGAGCCTCCCACAGGCGTGCTGGATCGTCGAGGGACAATATATAGGGCGTGCCGAAAAAAGACGGCAGCGGGTCGCCGTCACCGGCATAGGTAGTAATAGCATAGCCGCAACCCGGCTCAATGCGGTCGAAACGGAAGAAATGGCGCTCGCTGTGCTCAGGGCCGAAAGGGCTGGCTTTGAGGATCGACAACCAGGCCTCTTCGGCGTCGAGGTCTATATAGCCGGAGATCCGCGGCGTGTGGTTGGGCGCGTCCGATTCGTGATGCCATGCGGCGAGGCTATCGGCGAGGGTGCGCCCGGCGGCAAAA
>DLVK01000033.1:906-2905 GCA_003444235.1 Rhodospirillaceae bacterium | reverse complement strand
GGCTATCGGCGAGGTTGCGCCCGGCGGCAAAACCATCGTAGACAGCGTCGGTCTGGATGCCATTGGTCGCGATATAGCGCCGGCCGCAAACCCGCATGGCGTTGTAGATGATATTTTCGGGATCTTCCAACTGCGCGGGGTCGGCCGCCTCGGTCCGCAACAGGTCGTTCTCGCCAATAAAAACCCGATTGCGACTATTGGCGCTGCGTCCCATGATCCAGTAGACCTGCACCCAATCCCCTTCCGGGCTCCTGCCCTGGACGATCCCCCGTCCTGGATAGGGATTTTCCGCCAGTCGTTCCTGTAGATTGGCCGCTGCAATCTCTTTCACCATAGCCTTCTCCTCCACCATTGCCATTCGCCCGAAATATTATAGCACAACACTCTATCCTTCGAAAGCCACGAACGCCCGCGCGCCGTCTACGGTTACCACAGGTCCGTCGGCGGCACACGGGAGGATTTTTTGCGGGCGACGACAGGGGAAACCTTGCAGCGGAACGGACCACCCCGCGACGGCTCAATCGACCACCTTTGCAAAAAAATACGGGGCGCCGCCCGTGTACAGATGGCCCCTCGTAGAGGCAATTAATCGTGGCGATCTTCTACCGCGACATAGGTTATCGGTGGAGTGTGTTTCTCAAAAAGTTGCCGGGTCTCCGGCGCCAACCGCCGAAAGACCTACGGCGTCAGCACCATCCCGTTTGACGGCAGCAGCGCGGCGGTGTTGACTGTCTGTCCGAAGAGATCGAAGCGCTTGTCGTCGCGCGTACCGATCTGCCCACAGCACACCGGACCGCAATGAGCCTTGACCACGTGGCGGCAGAGCCTGTCGGCGTCGGCGAAAAAGCGGTCACCGCGTTGCCGCAACTCGCGCAGGGCCAGCACCCCGGCGTCGATCCCCTCGGCGGGAAAGGCCAGTAGCCCCGCATCGCCGATGAATTTTACGACCTTGCCGCCACCTGCCGTGACGATATCGCCGATAAGTTCGTAATAATCGGAAAGTACCGCGAACAACTGGGCCTCGTCGAGATCGCGGACGAAGGGGCGGTAAAAACGCGCCTACACCGGGCACGGCTCTTTCTCCGCGCTGAGTTGGCTGCCTATTTCGACGCCGAAGCCCGCAGCACCGGCTACGCCCGCGCCAGTTGATACCCCAAAAAAGGGCCGATACTCTTTCCACGGCCGTAGAACGCCGTAAAAAGGGCACCGGCCCGAACTGTAGGACAGAAATCGGCCTACTTGCTGCGCTTGAGTACGGGTAGCCCGTTTTTGCTTTCGGATACTTCGTAGCCGTCGGGCACGGCGTCGAGAGCCCCCTCCTTCTGCGTCTTGGCAAAGAAGTAGATCGTTTGCGAATTTCCGTTCTTCAGCATGGTCGTCTGGGAGTGCAAAATATACGTAGACCCCTTGGAATTCGTATACGAAAAAGCCATAATCATCTCCTTGGTCTTTGAGAGAGATGCATCAAAACCGCATCATCCGCAGACGGATAATGCGCGACTTTACTATGAGGAGGGGGGAAGGCTTTCTTACAAAGCTAGGCCATCCAGCCAAATTTGCAACTACTTTTATTTTCAACCTGTAACTCACAAAGGGTCGAGCAGCCGCCAGGCGTTGGTCAAAACCGCTCTTGACTACGGGCAAAAAATAACATAGAATTTACAAATCTATATCCTTAGGAATCTGCATAGCTGCGTCAAATAATGCTTTTCTATATCGTTATCCAGAACTTAGCAAAAGATCAGGAGTAGTACATGAGCAATTTCAGCGTCGAGGTTCGATCGGACGAACCCTTTGAAAAAGCGCTGCGGCGCTTTACGTCTAAAACCCGCAAGGCCGGCTTGCTGCGCGACTTGAAAAAGCGGCGTTTCTACACCAAACCCTCCGTGCAAAAGAAAATCAACCGCCAGAAGAGCATCCGCCGGCAACAGAAGGCCGCCCGGATGGCCGAGTCGGGCTTTGTCCGCGGCGGGCGCGGTGGTGCCGGTGGTGCCGGTGG
>DLVK01000033.1:0-562 GCA_003444235.1 Rhodospirillaceae bacterium | reverse complement strand
TGCGCTGGTGGACGCGCCGGTGGTGCCGGCGGTACCGGCGGGCGCGGTCCGCGCTAGGCCTTTTTGGCCCCAGATTTTTTCTGTACCCTCAACGTTATGGTGGGCCCCATCGCCCAGACCCACCATAAGCAACCAGGAGGTAACCCAATATGTCCGAACGTCAAAACGGCTCCGTCAAGTGGTTTGACAGTTCCAAGGGATTCGGTTTTATCCAGCGCGAGGGGCAGGACGATGTCTTCGTTCACTACAGCGCTATCCGCGGCGAGGGCTTCCGCTCGCTAGAGGAGGGGCAGCAGGTCGAGTTCGAGACGGTCGATAGCCCCAAGGGGCTCCAGGCTCGCGACGTGGTCATCAGCGGCGGCGGATCCGGCGGCGAGTCCGCGCAGGCCCCGGCCGCCGAATAACCCATTCTAATCGCCATATAAAAACGCGCGGCGTACCGGAGTGTGCCGCGCGTTTTGTTTTGTTCTGCAACCGCAGTCTAGTGCGTCTGCACGAACTCTACCGACTCGCCGCTGGGCCCAGTGAAAAAGGCGATTGTCACGTTCAAAGAATCCAGCTG
>DLVK01000277.1:0-5636 GCA_003444235.1 Rhodospirillaceae bacterium | reverse complement strand
ATCATGATCGACCCGAAAATGCTGGAACTTTCGATCTACCACGATATTCCGCATTTGCTGGCACCGGTGGTCACCGATCCTAAAAAAGCCGTAGTCGCGCTCAAATGGACGGTGCGTGAGATGGAAGACCGGTACCAGGCGATGTCCAAGCTCGGCGTCCGCAATATCGAAGGCTACAACAAGCGTGTTGGCGAAGCCGCCCGAAAAGGCGAAGTACTGACCCGCAAACTACAGACAGGCTTTGACCCCGAGACTGGCCAGGCCGTTTTCGAGGAACAGGAACTCGACCTTAGCCCGTTGCCGTTCATCGTCGTCGTTGTCGACGAAATGGCCGATCTGATGTTGGTCGCCGGAAAAGATATCGAAGCGTCGATCCAACGGCTCGCCCAGATGGCGCGCGCGGCCGGTATCCACCTAATTATGGCGACACAGAGGCCTTCGGTCGATGTCATAACCGGTACCATCAAGGCCAATTTCCCGACCCGTATCAGCTTTCAGGTAACCTCCAAGGTCGACAGCCGAACGATATTGGGCGAGCAGGGTGCGGAGCAGCTGCTCGGACAAGGTGACATGCTGTACACGGCTCCCGGGGGCCAATTGACGCGAGTGCACGGTCCCTTCGTTTCCGATGAGGAGGTCGAGGCGGTTGCCGATCACCTGCGTGCCCAGGGCGAACCCCTATACAACGATACGGTCACCGAAGAAGCGGAGGGCGACGGTAGCGGGCTTGGCTCTGGAGGAAGCGAGGCGGACGCCCTATATGACAAGGCAGTCGCACTCGTCTGTCAGGAGCAGAAGGCATCGACCAGTTTCATCCAACGCCACCTGCAAATCGGCTATAATCGTGCGGCGCGGATCATGGAACAGATGGAGAAGCAAGGTGTCGTCAGTGCGGCCAACCACGTGGGAAAACGTGAGATTCTCGTCGGGACTCATTAAATCGTTATGTGCAGTGTTGATTTGCGGCGTGCTGCTCGTAGGCGCGCCGGCAACCCCCGATGCCCAGCAGCGAGGTTTGCGTCTATCAGCGACGCAGCTGGCCCACGTCAGCCGAATTAAATCCTATCTCAACCGAATCACCACACTACAAGCCCGTTTCATTCAGACCAATCCGGACGGAAAGATTTGGCAGGGCACGGTTTCGATCCAACGGCCTGGAAACTTTCGCTTCGATTACGACCCCCCGGTCCCACACACACTGATTTCCAATGGAACCTGGTTTATTCATGTAGACCGCGAATTACAGGAAAGTAATTTCCTCCCTCTGGACCGCACGCCCGCGCGCTTTCTGCTTCGCAAACGTGTGACGTTTGACCGTGACGTCAAGCTTGTGGGCTTTCGCCGTGCCGCCGGCCTTATACATTTGCGGCTGCTGAACAAAGAACATCCCGACATGGGGTTTTTGACGCTCACCTTCAACGAGCGTCCGCTGGCGCTCAGACAGTGGAAGGTCAATGACGCGCAGAACAAGCGCACGTTGGTGACTTTGCAAAATACGCGGCTTGGCGTTCGACTGAGGCCAGAACTATTCGAGTTCGTCGAACCGGAACAAGAAGACCAGGATCAATAAGTGCGCTAGAATTTGCGCACGGCACCAAAAGCAACGAAATAATTTTTATGACGCAGCTACCCATCATCGGCATACCCGCCTGTCGTATCGAGCTCAAAGGCAAGCCCGCACACCGGGTTGCTGGCAAATACATCGATGGTTTGGGCAAGGCGACGGACTGTATCCCGCTTATGGTCCCGGCTTTTGGCGATATCGAGTTTGCCGATCAAATTATCGCACGCCTCGACGGGCTGCTCCTCACCGGCAGCGGCTCCAACGTCGAGCCGCACCGATACGACGGAGCGCAAAGCCGCGCTGGAACCGCTCATGATCCGTACAGAGATGGCACATCATTGCCTCTGATCCGCGCAGCCGTCGATGCTGGAGTGCCCGTATTCGCCGTCTGCCGCGGCATTCAAGAGCTCAACGTCGCGCTCGGCGGTAGCTTGCACCAGAATATCCACGAATTGCCGGGTAAGAACGAGCACCGCATGAACCGTGCGGCCGAGAATGACGACCGATTTACTGTGCGTCATTCGATCGATATTCGTCCCGGAGGTGTGTTAAGCGAGATCACCGGCGGCGCCGAACAGGAAATGGTCAACTCACTCCACGCGCAGGCGATCGATCGGCTGGCCGACGAGCTGGTTGTTGAAGCGACCAGCGACGATGGTGTGATCGAAGCGGTCAGTCGCAAAGGCGGAGCAAGCTTTGTTCTCGGCGTTCAATGGCACCCCGAATATCCACTGAGCGAGGATTGCGTTCTCGCACGTAAGCTGTTCGCTGCATTCAATGCGGCGGCCCAGCGGCACTTGGATGCGCGCCAGAACACTACAGATCGAATACATGCGGCCTAGATTTTAGGTCGGTCCTAAAAATTCCCAGGGAGAAATTCATGAATTACGCCATTCCGCTATGGGAAACGCCCGTTCTCGGCGTGTCCGGAAGTGACGAGTCGTTTCCGGTCAATCGCATTTTTTGTGTTGGACGCAATTATGCAGACCATGCCCGGGAAATGGGGCATGACCCCGACCGGGAGCCGCCCTTTTTCTTCACAAAATTCGGCGATGCGGTGTTTAGCGGTACCGAATACCCATACCCGCGCGCGACCAATGACGTGCATCCGGAATGCGAGATGATCGTCGCCTTGTCCAGCGGCGGCAGCGACATTGCAGAAGCCGGGGCGCTTGATTGTGTTTTCGGCTATGGGGTCGGATTCGATATTACCCGGCGGGATATGCAGCAGGAAGCCAAGGACTTAGCGCGTCCCTGGGCGCTATCGAAGGGCCCAGATTTCGCAGCGCCGTGCAGTGTCCTACATACGGTCGACCAGGTTGGTCATATCGAGGACGCGGGCCTCAAATTTACAGTCAACGGAGAGGTCCGGCAGGAAGGCAATGTCAATCAAATGATTTGGTCGACCGGAGAAATGATCGCCTATCTGTCGACGCTTATTACCTTGAAACCAGGAGATATCATTATGACGGGCACGCCCGCAGGCGTTTCGGCAGTGGTTAAAGGTGACAAGCTTGTCGGGCATGTGGACGGATTGACCGACCTAGAACTCATTATCGTCTGAAACGCACCCGCCTAGGTTTCGCCGACATCCATGTCGGGCACGAGTAGCGCATTTGCGGACAGCGAAATGCGCACATCCTCGCCAAAATAGGGATGCACCTCGTGCAGCAGATAACCCGGAAACACCACTAGCAAACCCTCTTCCGGCTGGATGTCCATCCGATAGCCGAAGGGTGGCTGCATCTTCGGCGCCGAGCGTGACCCGGAGCGAGGGTCGACGAAAGACAGCAAGCCGCTATGGGGGTGGGACTCCGGCGCCGGCTCGGCGGCAACGTAATAAATCGCCGACCAAAGACTGCCATCGTGACTGTGGGCGCGGGTGTAGGTGCCATTGCGTGCGGTGTTGGCCCAGCCGGTGACGATGATATCCATTTCGGGGGGGAAATCGTCCACCGTCGCGCTTGTCATTTCCTGCAGGGCCTGGCCGAGATGTTGCTGAAAGACCTGCATTTCCGGCTCTGGCCACTGCATCAGATCGTGGTCCGACTGCCAGCCCCCGATATTACTTCCCACATTCTGCGCTCTTATCGTTTCATGCTCTAGAACGATCTCTTTCAGGCGCGGATTGATTGCTTCAAGCTCGGGTACCTTGCGCATGAGTACCGGGGTCGCGAAGGCGGAAGTGATTTGCTGTCTGATATGATCCATTTTCGTCAACGGAGGTCAAAAGTTTGCAATGGAAATTCGACTGTCGGTACTTTAAGCGGGAAAGGCAACGGTTTCACCTAATCGATTTGTCGCAAGTTCAGATAGACGTCCGTGAGGGAGAAAAATAGATGCGACTAGTAACATGGAATATCAACTCCGTCCGCCTGCGGTTGTTTCCACCGATTTCGCCGCCATACCCGAGTTCATCATCGACAATGAAACTGGGCTGCTGGCGGAACCTGAGGACCCCGTATCATTACAAAATGCGCTGGTGCAGCTGATGACCGCGCCTGAGCTTCGGCGGAAATTCGGCCAAGCTGGCGAGGCGCGGCTCCGTCAACATTTTAACGCGGAACAGACACTCGACCGGCTGGCGGATTTATTGACCGTGCGCGAGATCGCGAGAGCT
Organism: Rhodospirillaceae bacterium; assembly: GCA_003444235.1. Classification (GTDB taxonomy): domain Bacteria; phylum Pseudomonadota; class Alphaproteobacteria; order UBA8366; family UBA8366; genus UBA8366. The sequence goes on along the minus strand of DLVK01000277.1, from coordinate 1,452 downwards.
GCCTAATGCGGATCGCCTTCTACGCCCCGATGAAGGCTCCGACGCATCCGACGCCATCCGGCGATCGCAGCTTCGCGCGCCTAATAATACGCGCCCTGCGGCGGGCGGGCCATGACGTGGTGCTGGCGTCAAGCTTCAGAAGTTACGACCGGGACGGGACAAACCAAGGTCGGCTTGCGCACCGTGCGGAGCGTGCTCGCGAGCGGGCGAGCGGGCGATTGCGCAAGAACCCGCCGGATATTTGGTTCACCTACCATGTTTATCATAAGGCACCCGATTATCTCGGGCCGCAACTATCCGCTCACTTCCGCGTTCCCTATATCGTCGCCGACGCCAGCCACGCGCCGAAACAGGCAAGAGGTCCATGGGCAGAAGGCTTCAAGGTTGCCCAACGCGCAATTCTCGCCGCCGACCGGCTAATTTATTTCGATCCGCTTGACGCAATTTGCCTTCGTCAGGACCTGCGCCGAGGCGACCGTCTGGCTCAGTTACCACCCTTTACCGCACGTCGGGCGGTGACGCCCGCTGAGCGTCGCGCGGCACGAAAGGAGTTAAGCGCTAGGTTGAAAATTCCCGAACAGATGCCCTGGGCGATTACCGTTGCGATGATGCGCGACGATATCAAGACAGACTCCTACCGAATGCTCGCCGAATCTGCACAGCAATGTTGTCATCCGAATTGGGCATTGCTGATCGCCGGTGACGGAATCAATCGGCCCCAAATCGAAGAAGCGTTCAAAGGCTTAACCAATGCACGGTTTTTGGGCGAACTTGCCGGTAGAGATCTGTCCCAGCTTTACGCTGCTGGCGATCTGCTGGCTTGGCCTGCCCTTCAGGAAGGTTGCGCGATGTCACTTCTCGAAGCTGCGGGTGCGGGGCTTCCGGTCGTCGCGGGCGAGCGCCCTGGTCTCGAACGTTTCATAGATAGCGGTAAAACCGGGTATCTCTGTGCCGAAGGAGACCCAGATACATTCAGTGAACGGCTCGGCCTTCTACTCACCGACCCCACCCTTCGCCGGCAATTCGGCGCCAACGCGGCAGACCGCGCCAGACGCGAATTCAGCCTTGAGGCGGCGGCCGAAGGTCTCGACCGAATAATGAGCAAACTATCTTGGGAGCACGCCGCATGACTCTGCTGGCACTTATTCGCCACGGATCGACCGAATGGAACGAAAAAGGCATCGTTCAAGGCCGTAGCGACATACCCTTAAGCGAGGGCGGACGTAAACAGGTGGCGGGCTGGAGCGTGCCAAAAGAAATCAAGAACTTCGTCTGGATCGCGAGCCCATTGCAACGAGCGTCCGAAACAGCATCGATCCTGACAGGCAACACCGTTTCCGCCGACTCTCGCCTGGTTGAAATGGACTGGTCCGAATGGGAAGGACAAACTTTGCCGGCGCTGCGTGCCGAACTCGGCGACTTAATGGCCGCCTGGGAGGCAAAAGGACTGGA
>DLVK01000276.1:0-14898 GCA_003444235.1 Rhodospirillaceae bacterium | reverse complement strand
GGTCGAAGTGCGGACGCTGCTGGCGCCGCAGCGTCAAAGTGACCACGCTGCCAGGCCGCCCTCGCAGCACCAGAACCGCATCGCGCAGTAGCATTTTGGCGAAGGATCGCCCATCGGCACTCAAAATATGATCGCCGGGCTGGACACCCGCCTTGGCTGCCGGAGTACCGTCTATTGGTGAGATGACTTCTATATAGCCCTCACCCTTGCGCACCTGTATGCCAATGCCCCCGAATTCGCCGCTGGTTTGGTCGCGCAATGCGCGCCAATGGGCATCGTCGAGATAGGCGCTATAGGGGTCGAGCGAAGAAAGCATGCCGTGAATCGCCGCTTCCACCAATACGCGAGTACGCACTTTAGCTGGATCGGGATGAGCCCGACGCATACCTTCCGCCGCTGCCGACATCAGCGATTTCTCATTCACATCGCGCACATAGTGCGTACGCACTCGATCGTAGACCCTAGTAAAGAGTGACAAATCCTCTTTCGTAAGACCCTTATGGGGAAGCTGTTTGACAGCCGGCGCTGCAGCTCGACGATATTGCGTGATATCGGTGGCTAGCCATTTACCAGCGGCATCGCTCTCCGGCCTTACGGAAGACGCATCGCAGCCAATAATCAGGATGCAAATTCCCGCGGTCAGAAACGCGCGTGCAATCTTCATCAGCTTCACCTGATCCTTTCCCGAAATCGGCACGAACTTTATCGTGAGAGCCCTGTAGATACCAGTTTCATGGGATTTGCCCCAGCCTCCGTAATATACATCTCCGGGAGCTTGATTTAAGGCAATAAAGAAGATTAGGGTCCGCGCCTACGGCAAAACTTCGAGGTCGTGAAAATGCTAAATTGGCTGAAATCCGCGATTAAAACGACGTTGTTAATGGCTCTGAGTTTCCTTTTGGTGTTGGAAATTTTTAGCGTCATTGCAACGCGGCTATTCGATTTACCTGCTAATTTGCCTAACTTCGAGGTTCCCACCTTCAAACCTTTTTGGGCCGATCTAAGCCCGATTTGGGGCGTCTGGCATGCGCCGAATTCGCGATACGACCACGTGCGCAAATGTTACCGCGCAGCCTATTCCGCAAATTCCCATGGTATGCGCGATCGCGAACGCGATTTCGCAAGCGACAAAAAACGTATTCTGGTCTTGGGTGATTCTTTCACCGAAGGGTTTGGCCTCAATGATCACGAACGCTGGACCAATATGCTTGAGACCAGCACTGGCATCCCTCATTTGAATTTTGGAAATGGGGGAAATTTTGGCCCGACCCAATATCTCTTGCTGTATGAGAACTTGGCAAAAAAATTTAGCCACGACGGCATTATCATTGGGTTTTTTCCCGGTAATGATTTTCTCGACGACAGCCCGAAATTCGGTCATGCGGCGTTTGGCCATCGATACCGACCATATTTGGCGGAAAAAGACGGGGCCTACGAACTCTATTATTTTAACAAGGATGAATTAGGCGACGCGCCCGAACGGCAAAAGAAAAAATCGCTTTCCCGTGGCATCCGGCAAATCTTCCGGAATTTCACCCATTCGGTAAATGTCGTCGAATATGTAATCGGTCTCGTCCGGCAGTGGACGGGAGCGAAAATCCACAGCCGCAAATTCATCTTTAATTATTCAGGCTATGCGGATTACACCGACGCGGATTGGCGGCGTTTCACCTATATTTTCTCACGGCTGCGAAAAGCCGCGGGAACACGGCCGATACTGATCGTATTGATTCCCCGACCCGGAGACTTTGCTTATTTGCGCAAGGGCAGGAAGTTTAAACTCCCGAGTGATCTCAAGACCCTAATTGCGAAACACCCAAACACCAGTGTGCTGGATTTATTGCCGGTTTTTCCCGAGACAGAGGACTGGAAACGCTACTATCAAATTTGCGACGGGCACTGGACACCGCTCGCCAACCGAATAGCTGCGGACAAAATCCAAGCAGATACATTTTATCGTGCGCTGGAGTCTTATTATCGGACCCGAGTACCTACGCGACCAACCCAATAAGACCTTGAAAACGTGAGCTCAAATAACAAAATTTCAACCATCCTCCATGGCGATGCGGCATTAAATCTGTTATGGTGCGACGAGCGAGCTGAGTGATAGTGACTGAAAACATAGGGCACGAATTGTGTTCCAGACACCCTGAATACGAGTAGGAGATAACGGTGCGGAATAACGCTTCGAATATTGGAGGAATGCTTCGCCTCGCTACAATCGCTGGCACTTTTGCGGTCTCCACTGCCGCAACGGCCATGGCAGCCCCTGCGGCCTCGCCGACAGATACGCCAAACGCCGCTTACAAAGGTATCGACCGAACAATCTCGGTTGCGCAAGCGAATACAGATACCCTGGCAAAGTTTAACCGCGACCTAAAGGAAGCCGAACGAGGCTTAGCGCGAGGTCAAAACAATGTCGGGCGCGCGTATATGAACGGGCGCGGCGTAAACCGTGATTACAAGAAAGCGCGAGAATGGTTCGACAAAGCCGCCGCGCAGAATTACATGTTCGCGTTTTACAATATCGGCGAGCTTTATTCCCGTGGATGGGGCGAGAAAAAAGATTTTATCAAAGCGAAAGAGTTCTATCTCAAATCCGCCGCTTGGGCGGTTTCGGGCTGAAACGCGACAATAACGAAGCCTACAAGTGGTTCACCAAAGCGGCGGAACGTGGCAATCCCCTGGCTTTAAACAGATTAGGCCGAATGACCGAACGCGGTCGCGGCACCAAACCTGACCCAGCTAAAGCATTCGAATTTTTCACCAAGGCCGCAGCGAAACAGGACCGTCGCGCCTATTACAATGTGGGTCGGATGTATTTCAAGGGTTCCGGTGTCAAAAAAGATCTTAAAAAAGCGGAAGAATGGTACGTCAAAGCCGCCGAAGAATTCGAACGGCGAGCGCAAAACATGATGGGGATTTTCCGTCAACGCGGGTACAACGGAGACAAGGATCCTCTGACTGCCGCGATCTGGTACAAGCGGGCCGCTGATCAGGGCTATCATATTTCACAGTCCAACCTCGCAGGTATGTACGAAACAGGGCTTGGGCTGAAGAAGGATTTGGGTAAGGCCTACTTTTGGTACAGCTTGGCTGCGAAACGGGGCAACAAGAGGGCTGCCGGCAAAAAGCTGGATATCGGCTCCTCATTGTCACCGGGCGAACTCAAAAAGCAGGAAATTCTTGTAAAAACCTGGAAGCGCAAAAAACCTAAACGACGAAAGAAGAAGTAGGCGTTCGTATGGTTGCGTATACAAAGCTGCTTTGAGACTTTCACGGCAACCATCGCTTTCAGTTCCGGCGCGCTTTGCCCGGTATTCGCATTTCTTTCCGAATTTCCTTGCCGCAATCGCAGCAATGGCCCTGTTGCTCGTAGGCACCGCCGCAAATGCGCAGCCAGCAAAATCCAAGGGCGAAATTTTTCGTAAGCACAAGGGAATTACATTCTTTGCCCAACCGCCGCTCAAGGGGGTGCGCTACGACACCCCAAACATGCCAGCGGCCAAAGGACTTGCGAAGCTGATCCGGTCCATCGACCTCATCTACAAGAGATTACCAAAATCGCTGATCGCCATCGAACGGCTGAAAAAGGCCGGCGACGTCTATATTGGGTACATCCCGGGGGCGCTGGAGAAGCGCCTATCGGCGTCGGTTCGAGTTGCAATTTACGCACCCGACTATTTCAAGCAACAAGGTGCCCGCCGCCGCTTCGTTATTATTGTCGGCCGCCACGGCATCAAATGGCCGCTAAAGCAGATGACCGCCGTTATGGTGCATGAGATCGCCGGTCATGGAATCCAGGATTTGGAAGGGCGCCTCGACAAGATGCGCACTGTCGATGCGGAATGCGAAGCTTGGTTGCTAGAGGAATACGCAAATCAGCGTTTCGGCTTCGATAAGAAGCAACGCAAGATGATCAACTTTCGCAAACAACTCGAACTGCAATACTGCAAACCGTTTAAGGCCTATGTTAGCAAAAACAAACCGAAAATTTTGAAGGCCTGGAATCGGCTAAACCCGCAAGTTTTTACCGTCCTTTCCGCATTTCCGTCCTATCTGGCTCATCTCCGTAATACCGGTGCCCTCAAACGCGAAAAAGATCTGACCCAAAAGCTTCAAAACGAAGCTCTCGACAAATCCATGAAAACCGCCAAACCGGCGGAAGCCTATAAGATGGGCAAGCGGTTATGGACTGGCGACGTCAGTTTGCCTCAGAACAAACCGAAAGCGGTCGAATGGATCAAACATGCGGCAAAAGGCGGGCACACCGAAGCACAGTACACGCTTGGACATTTCTATCAGACAGGTCAAACCGGCAAGCGCGACTACCGCAACGCGTTCAGATGGTATCAGCAAGCGTCAGCCGCCGGACATAAGGGCGCGCGCACTCGATTGGCGGTAATGTATCTAACCGGCAAGGGTACCAAATTAGACAAACGACAGGGTTTGAGCCTCCTGTTGAAGACTGCCAACCAGAGCTTCGTCCCGGCCCAACGGTCCCTTGGCTTCCTCTATAAGGACGGTATCGGCGTCAACAAGGATCCGGTCAACGCTTATGTCTGGCTGTCTCGGGCCGCGAGCCAAGGGGACGCCAAATCCAAGAAACAATTGCTCGACTTGCAAAAGAGTATTACCGCGGAACAACGTGCAGAGGCCGAAGCACGCCTGAAATCCAGTAATAAACGCTGATTTTTTGCGAACTGCGCCCGCAACGACCGAGGGGCATGGTCTTGCGCCCTAAACATGTCTATGGTGGCTCCGCTTTATAATCCTGTATTAGCGAATGCAGCACATTTTGGGGAGGAATGGGCCATGAATGGTGGCGAAGTTCTTGTTGATGTCATGTTGTCCCGCGATGTGGACACGATTTTTTTCGTACCCGGCGGCACCAACACCACGGTAATGGAAGCGCTCAGTCGCAATCAAAACAAAATTCGCGCGGTACCCACCCGGCTCGAATCATCCGCTGCCTTTGCCTGCGACGCCTACGCTAAATTCAAGAAGAAACCTGCCTGCATGTTGGCCAGCCGCGCGCCCGGCGCCTGCAATGCCACCGTCGGCATTCACAATGCCATGCAGGCCTCGCGCCCAATGGTGTTCTTCATTTCGAATATCCCAAAGCCCCAACAGGGCCGCGAGGCATTTCAGGAAGTTAATTACCATTTGATGTACAAACCCATCGCCAAAGCGGTATTCGACGTTCATTCCTTCAACGAATTAGCCGACGTTACAGCGCGCGCGCTCGATTTGTCGGTCAGCGGCCGCCCGGGACCCGTGGTCGTCGCCGTATCGAAGGACATACTGGATGGGCCGGAAGGAGAGCCTGCAATTCCCGTTATGCCAGCTCCGGTCCGAGTAGGCGCCGACGCGGAAGCAATCGATGAGGCAGTTAAACTGATCGATGCGGCAAAGCACCCGATTGTCATCTCAGGCGAAATGGTGAGCTGGGAATCCGCTTTCGACGAGCTTACCGAATTCGCCGACGCCAGTGGGGTCGGTGTTTTGACCGCCTATCGCCAACAGGACACATTCCCGAGCGATCACGCTGCCAATTTCGGCCATCTGTCGATCAACCGTCTTCCGTACCAGGAAGCCGCGCTAGCGGATTGTGATTTGTTGATTTCCATCGGAAACCGCTTGGATAGTGTCACGGTCGACGATTACACGATGATCCGGCCCGATCAAAAACTGATCATGGTCTATCCCGAGCCATCGGAGTTCTCGCAAGTTCAATGTGATGTCGCCATCGGCTCGAATGTCACCCCGGCATTGAAAGCACTGACCGAAAAGGTCGGTAAGCCGTCGAAGGATCGGCTCGCCTGGCGCGATAACGTGCATGCGGAAGATGTCGAGTTCGCGAAGCCCGGGGAAGTCGAAATCCAGGGCGACGTCGACATGGCCCAGGTAATTTCCCATTTCATCGATACGGTTCCGAACGACTGCATTAACATTTCAGACGCCGGTACTTTCGGCCGTTGGATAGCGCGTTATTACCGCTTCAACCAACCGGACATTGAGTCTTCACCGGTATCCGGTTCGATGGGATATGGCGTGCCAGGTGGAATAGGTGCACAGGTCGCCAAACCCGATGCAACGGTCTTTGTTTGGGTTGGTGACGGTGGATTCACAATGACTGGGCATGAATGTGCTGCCGTTATGCAGGCGGATCTACCGGTTAAGGTTATCATTTGCGACAACAGTGCCTGGGGTTCGATTCTGACCCATCAGCAGAAACGGTTCGGAGAAGACTTCAACTACGGCACCATGCTCGACAGTCCGGATTTCGCCAAACTCGGCGAGGGTTACGGCATGGCAAGCTTCAAAGTCACCAAGACCGAAGAGTTTCCCGATGCGCTTGCGGGCGCCATAGAACATGACGGAGCGGCGATGATCCATTTGGTCCTCGATAGCCGCGACGTCTCGCCCTTTACCGGCAGCGCCCGGTAGACTCGGCCCAGGTGTCCGAACCAGGAAACGATGCCTGGAAGGGCATCGCTTTGATGATATTAGGCGCCGGACTGGTCATCAGTTGCGACGTGCTGTCCAAGCTGCTGACCGTGAATTATCCGGTCGAACAAGTGCTGGGGCTCCGCCAACTGATTGCCACCATTCCTTTGGTCTTGTTCGCTGTCTTCCATGCCGGCCTTGCAACATTGAAGGCCGTAAATCTGCCCGGCCAACTCATACGCGGCGTGTTGTTTTGCGCAGCCACTTGGCTCGTCATCCTCAGCGTCAAATATCTCCCGCTACCAACAGTCAATGCGATCGGATTTAGTGCGCCGGTTTTGGTCGCCGCCTTATCGATACCCGCCTTGAAGGAAAGTGTCGGCCTGCCCCGTTGGCTCGCCATACTAACTGGGTTCGCCGGTGTTTTACTGATCGTACGTCCGGGAGGTGCGTCCTTTGCGTGGGTCCTGTTGCTACCGGTCGGGCTCGCCATTTGTAACGGCGTGCGGGACGTCTTCACCCGGAGCTTGACCAAGACGGAATCCTCCGTCGGCATGTTGTTCTGGTCATCGCTGGTGGTCCTGGCCATTAGCCTTCCGACCGCGCCCTTTACCTGGACAGCGCTGGATGCGGAAGGGGCGAAATTATTCGTTCTGTCGGGGCTGCTATATGCGGCGGCACATGTCGCCATGATCGAAGCCTTCCGATTCGGCCGCGCGGCCGCCATTTCGGGCTATCGATATTCGTCGCTAATTTGGTCGGTCATGTTCGCCTATTTGATTTGGGACCATGTACCGGATCTATTTGTATTCATCGGCATGGCGATGATTGCCGGCAGCAGTCTATTCATGCTGCGTCAGGAGGTTCGCCATGGCGCCTGAACGCGTGACGGACAACGTTCGCGGCATTTGGCTGATGATTGTCGGCTCGGCCGTATTGGTCACCAACGACGCGGTAACCAAACATCTCACCGAAAGCTTTCCCATATGGCAGATCCTCACCCTGCGCCATATCGCGGCAATCGGCGTAATCCTGCTTTACGCCCACTACGTCACCGGCTGGGATGCTTTGAAGGTCGGCCATTGGCCATCGCAGTTTATCCGTGGTTTCACTTTCATCGGGACCACATTTCTCGTCACCCTAAGCCTGTCGCTGCTGCCGCTGGCGACCTTTACCGCAATTGTCTTTTCGGGGCCTTTCTTCGTCGCTGCCCTTTCGGTACCGATGCTTGGCGAGAGTGTTGGTTGGCGGCGTTGGGCGGCGATCGGTGTGGGCTTTATCGGCGTCTTAATTATTGTCCGGCCGGGCAGTCAGTCCTTTGAGTTGGCATTGTTGGTTCCCGTCGCAACCGCAGTATTCGCCGCGCTTCGGGATATCGTAACGCGTAAAATTTCGGTTACCGAAACGTCCCTTGGCATTTTGTTCTGGTCGACGATGATTGTGATCGGCGCCAGCCTTCTCGCCCTACCCTGGGGCTGGAACGCCTTCGGCTGGGTGGATACCGGATGGTTCATACTTTGCGGTATTCTCAACGCGGGGGCGCACTTCCTGATAATCGAAGCACTGCGCTACGGCGCCGCGGCAACGGTCTCGCCATTCCGCTATTCCGCCCTGCTCTGGTCGATACTGTTCGGCTTCCTGTTCTGGGGACATCTACCGAGCGTTTGGGTTTACGCCGGTAGCGGGCTTATCGTCGCCAGTGGCGTCTATATGATACGGCGCGAGTCCCGTCTCAAAGCCGAAAAGAACTAGGCCGCCTGGGCCTGTTCCTTCCATTCCCGCGTGAGATCGAGCACCCGGTCCACATCTTCATCGTTATTGTAGAAATGGATTCCGAAGCGCAATACACCACGCCGTATCGATAGCCTGACATCGTTAGCCCACAGCAAATCGTATAGGCCTTTCAGCTCTCCATCACCGACACCGTCGTGATTGTCGAGATCCATATCGCCAACGGTGACGATATGGGTGCGAAGCGGGTCATCGAGATCTCCGCAAACCGGCAGACCGAGTTGGTGCATGCCGCTCGCCAAACGTCGGGCAAGGCGGCAATTGCGCTCTTCGATCGCATCGGACCCGAGTTCAAGCATCCGATCCAATGCCGGTTCCGTCGCTGCGGCGGCGGGGAAGTTGTAGTTACCGACTTCGAACCGGCGTGCGCCCGGCATGAAATCGAAGGCCTGATCGCCGGTCGCCGCTTCGTGTGTATCCTCGCCAAGATTGACGCCAAACCGCGCAAGACGTTCCGGCCGCAGCGCATTCGCCGCTTCCATTCGGCAATAGAGGAAACCCATGCCATACAGACCTTGCAGGCCTTTTTGGGTCGACACTGCAAGCGCATCGACCATTAATTCCTCGACGTCCGTTTTCAGCGAGCCGCAAGATTGAACCGCATCCACCAACAGGAACACGCCTTTTTCACGACAAGCGCGGCCTAATTTCGATACATCTGTCCGCAGTCCGGGGGAAAATGTAACGGTAGAGCAGGTCACGACCTTCGTGCGGTCATTAATGGCCGCGATCATGGCATCGACATCGATCCCGCCGTCCTTACTCGGCACGTCGATAATCTTAGCCCCTACGAGGTCGCGGATGTTGTACCAAGGATAGATATTGTTCGGATGCTCGAGATCGGAAGTGAGAACGATATTATCCCCGGCCTCGAAAGGGATTGAACCCGAGATGGAATTGAGGCCATCGGACACATTCTTGGTGAAAGCGATCTCGTCTGGTGCTGCGTTAATAAGCTTGGCGAATTTCTCGCGCACACGCTCAATCAACGCCATCATCGCCGGCTTATCGCCGCCGTCATACATGCGCGAATCTATGAGCTTATCGAGCGCTTCCCGGCTTTCGACGGAAACCAGGGATCGCGCGCCTCCATCGAAATAGGTAAGCTTGTCCGTTGCCGGATAGTGTTTGCGAATTTCGTCAAATTTTGCGTCGCTGGCCATTTCCCTGTCCCGATCTCTGTGAAACTTTCATCAGACTATCAGAACCGGACGCGAAACGGGAGAGGCGATGCCGTGACCCGCGCTACGCTGATGTGATACATCTTTCGCCGTTCCAAACGGTCGATACACATGAACGACGATATCATTTCCAATTTGCAGGCGGGCTTCAGCGCTCATCAAGCAGGCGACCTTGATCGCGCTGCTGGTCTTTACCGCAATGTACTGGCGCATGTACCCGACAATCCGGATGCGTTGCACCTTTTGGGGGTCGTTATTCTGCAACAGGGCGATCCAGCCGGCGCCATCGAATCAATCGAGAGGTCCCTTGCCGCCGATTCGGAGAACCCGCAAGCACTCGATCACCTTGCAACTGCGCTGCAGGAACTGGGACGCTTCGAAGAAGCCGCTACCGCATTGGAAAAGGCACTGGAGATGGTGCCGGAATTTGCCGAGGCCTGGTTCAACCTCGGCAATGCTCGCGAAAGCTTCGGCGAATTTTCCGGTGCCATAGAGGCCTATCAAAAGGCAATCTCGCTCGAACCCGAATTTGTCGAAGCGCACGCCAATTTAGGGAGCGCCTATGTGGAAGACCGCCGGTTTGAGGATGCTCTTTTGGCGCTTGAGCAGGCTCTCACGCTCGAGCCCGGCCTCGCACCGGCCTGGCTTAGCAAGGGCAATGCATTACGAAACCTAGGCCGAACGGAAGAGGCGATTGCGGCCTATGGCGAGGTGCTATCGCGGGATTCGGAAAATAGCATGCTGCATTGTCTCATTGCCGACTGCCATCACGATCTGGGCCAGGATGCGGATGCACTTTCTCACTTCGAGAGCGCACATTCCCTGGACCCATCCGACGAGAATGCGCTCATCGGCATCGCCTTTTGCCAAATTCGCGACAACGATCTCGCTAACGCCGAAACAACACTGGAAAAGGCAATTGCTGCCGCGCCCGGCAACCGCCGTGCCCTCGCTTATAAGTCAGTGCTGCTCAATCTTGCGGGGCGTAGCGGAGAAGTCGCCGCGTTTGCCGATTACGAATTGGATGTCGCGGTGCTGGATTTGCCGGCGCCTGAGGGTATGGATAGCTTAGCCTCCTTCAACCGCGTACTGGCCGACGCATTGAAAGCGGATTCAACCCTGATGATCGATCCGGGCAATAAGACCACGCGCGGCGGATTGCAGAGCGGCGAGCTGACCGCAACGACGGACCCAACGATCCTTTCCTTCCATCAAGGCCTAACCGCGTTGCTCGATCAGTTTTTGCCAGCACTCGAACCACGCCCCGGCCATCCCCAGTTCGATACGATCCCGAGTGATTATCGGATCGAAAGCTGGTCCACTATCCTAAATGCGGAGGGACACCAGCTTTCTCACATTCACCCGACTGCCTGGCTGAGCGGCGTTTACTACGTGCAACTGCCGCCGGAAGTTTCGGAGAACGATCCCGACCACAAAGGTTGGATCGAATTTGGAGGGTCTGGCTACGATCTGCCGGAACATGACGGCCCAGTACGTTTGGTGCCACCGGCCGAAGGCCGACTGGTTCTCTTCCCGTCCTACTTTCTCCACCGTACCGTTCCTTTCCAATCGGCGACGCAGCGCATCAGTATCGCGTTTGATCTGATACCGATCGATCCTGCGAACGAAACAGACTGATGGAGGAAAGACTCCGTTCCATCCTTGAGGCAGGCTTCGGCGCTCATCAGGCCGGTGAACTCGAGATTGCCGAAGGTAACTATCGACACGTGCTCGAAGCCGATCCCACGAACCCGGATGCGCTGCATTTGTTGGGGGTCGCCCTGATGCAGAAGGGCGAGACCGATCCGGCCATAGACTCGATTCGCCAGTCATTGGAACACGAACCCGACAATCCAAGTGCGCTCGATCATCTTGGCGTATTGCTCGCGGATCGGGGCGATCTCGAAGAGGCGCTTGAAGCTTTCGAACGGGCGGTTGTGCTGGCACCGGACTACGGTGCCTGTTGGCGGAATCTCGGCCATACAAAAGAACTCGCACGCGATTGGACGGGCGCGCTCGCCGCCTACGAGCGTGCCATCGCACTCGAACCCGATTACGCGGCCGCCCACGCCAGCAAGGGCGCGGCGTTGATCGAGACCGGCGCATTCGAAAAAGCATTGAGCGCTTTCAACCAAGCACTCGCGCTCAACCCGGAACAACAGGGTGTCGCTATCAAACAGGCGGAGGCGTTGAGGGGACTTAAACGTACAGGCGAAGCCATAGCCGCCTACAGGGATGCCCTTTCAGCCCCGGGACAAGAAGCTGTTCTTGCCCGAATGATTGGATTTTGCCACATGGAAGCCGGCGACGACACGGAGGCTATAAAGCATTTCTGCGCGGCATTGGATGCGCAACCGGATAGTATAGATGCCTCATTGGGAGCCGCTGCCTGTTTCATGCGCGAGGGCGATCTATCGACTGCGGCGGAAAAGCTCGACAACCTGCTCAACGAAAGGCCTGGCCATCGCCAGGCTCTTGCCTATCGGACGATTCTTCACCATCTCGGCAGAGAGACCGAATCTGCGCAGGCGATTACCGACCTCGACCGCGATGTCGTCATCCACCCCCTGCCGACACCGGACACCTTCACCGACACCGAAGAATTTAATAAAGACCTCGCTCAAGCGTTGTCGACCAATCCAACACTACGATACGATCCCCATGTAAAATCGACCCGCGGGGGCCAACAAAGCGGTGAGCTTGCGTTGCTCGATCACCCGGCCGTCGACGGTTTCTTTGCATCGCTCAACACATTGCTCAAATCGCATCTAACCTCGTTATCGCCAAGGCCGGAGCATCCGCATTTCGCCACCGTTCCGGAAAGTTTCCGCCTCGATTGCTGGTCTACTCTGCTCGATGCGGAAGGCCATCAATTGGCCCACACCCATCCCGGCGCCTGGCTGAGCGGTGTCTATTACGTCCAACTTCCGCCGGAAGTGCGACCGGACGATGACAGTCATGCCGGTTGGATCGAATTCGGCGGATCGGGATATGGGTTGCCGGAACATGATGGACCGGTGCGTCTGGTTCCGCCGGAAGTCGGCCATGTGGTATTGTTCCCATCCTATTTTCTTCACCGGACGGTTCCGTTCCAATCGGCGACGCAACGGATCAGCATCGCCTTTGACCTGACACCGGCCGACTAAGTGGGCGAGAAAAAAGAGATCGAATAAAAAGGGGACACCATGGCCTTCGAAGACAAAGTGAAGGACCTCGCGGAACGGCGCAAACAAGCCGAGGCCATGGGTGGCCCCGAAAAGTTGAAACGGCGAAAAAATGCCGGCGTCCTCAATGCAACGGAACGGGTCGACTATCTTTTCGACAAAAACACCTTCCGCGAAGCCGGCCTTTTCGGTACGTCCTACTTGCCCGATATGAAAGACCAAACCCCGCGCGATGGAAAGCTTTGCGGGTTTGGCCAGGTCGATGGTCGTAAAGTGGGAGTCGTCGCTTACGACTTCACCGTCAAAGGATCGTCGTCTAGCTATACCAACAATAAGAAGATGTCTCACATCAAGGATACCGGTGCGAAGCGCGGTATTCCGGTGGTTTTTATCGGCGAATCCACCGGTGTGCGCATGCCCGATATAATGGGCGAAGGGATGGGATTCACCGCCGAGGGCACGCGGTTTCTTAGGCGACGGAAAGCACCCTGGGTGTCGGCACAGCTGGGTATGTGCTTCGGCTCCAGCGCCTGGCATGCGGTCTGTTCCGACTTCAACGTAATGCGCAAAGGCTCGGTAATGGCCGTCGCCAGCCCGCGCATGGTCTCGAAAGCGGTCGGCCATGAGGTCACCGGAGAAGCACTGGGCGGTTGGCGCATTCATGCGAACCAAACCGGGTTCGCCGACGCGGTCGCCGATACGGACGAAGAAGCGATCGATATCGTCAAAACTTTCCTGAGCTATCTACCCAGCCATCAAAACGAAACACCGCCCGAAAGGCCGGTACCAAAAGGTTCGGGCGAGGCATGTAAGAACCTCCTCGACATGATGCCCGAGTCATTAGCTCAGACCTATGACGTGCGCGAGATCATCAAGGCGGTTGCGGACAATGACAGTTTTTTCGAGATCAAGGCGCGCTTCGGCAGTTCCATAACAACCGCGCTCGCCCGCATCGACGGCAAATCGGTCGGTTTCATCGCCAACAATCCGCAATTCAAAGGCGGCTGCATGGATGCCCAATCCTGCGAAAAAGTCACCAGCTTCGTTGTCCTTTGCGACTCCTACAACATTCCGCTGGTCTTCCTGCAGGACCAGCCGGGATTCCTGATCGGCCCCGACATCGAGAAGACCGGAATCATCGGCAAGGTGATCAATTGGATGAACGCGATGCTGCAGGCGACGGTCCCGAAAATTTGCATCATCCTGCGCAAGAGCTATGGCCGCGGATTCATCAACATGGGTGCCGGTGGCACTACGGACGAAGTCTCTGCCTGGTTTACTGCCGAGGTCAGCTTCATGGACCCGCGCTCGGCGGTCTCGGTCGTCTATGGGGAAGATATCGAAAAAGAGGACCCCGAGAAGTACCAGGAACATCTCGCTGAGATGGCCCGGGATTCGTCGGCCTACGGATTGGCATCGGTCTACGGTGCCAAGGAAGTGCTCGATCCCCGTGAAACACGGGAGTACCTAATCGACGCTCTCGATACCCATCGCAACAATCTCACCGGTGGCATCGGCGAACATCTGCTCGAAGCCTGGCCGACCAGCTACGTGTAGGTGAATTTAACGCCGCAATCAGAGTGCTTGCGCAACGATATCTCGCGTCACGTCGAGCAATTCATCGAAGCTCGAAACGACATGGGCCCCTGCCTCCCGAAGCATTTCCTTCTTCTTGAAGGGATCACCTTCGCCGCGAGCGATCAATGTGCCCGTATGGCCGAAGCTCATGCCCTTGGGCAAGGCTGCCAAACCATCGCCAACGACCATGGCAATCAACGGTTTGGCAAAACGCTTTTGAGCCAGCATTTCCGCCACCGCCTCTTCGTGACCGGTTCCCGCTTCGCCAAAGATAAAGACACAACCGGTTTCCGGATCCGCCTGGAATTTCTCCAAAAGCGGCGTAAAGCCGGTCCCAATCAAAAGATCGCCGCCGATTGAGACGTAAGTACTCTGGCCGATATCATGTCGGGTCAGGAAATGCGCTACCTCGGCTCCCATGCCGCCGGACCGCGACAAAATACCGACCGGGCCGGGCTTAAACATCAACGACGGGTCCGGCCCGCCGGTCGCACCCAGCTTCGCCTTACCTGCCGATAGCATGCCCTGACTGTTGGGCCCGATTACCATCACGCCGGCTTCGTCGGCAGCAGCGAGAATATGCGCACTGTCGTGATAGGGCACGCCCTCGGCCAAAATATGTATATGGGGAATGCGGGCCTCGACCGCCTCCAACGCCGCCGCGCGGACAAACCTAGATGGCACGAACAACACGGTGACATCGATTTCGTGTTCTGACCGGGCCTCACTGATGG
>DLVK01000317.1:0-2903 GCA_003444235.1 Rhodospirillaceae bacterium | reverse complement strand
ACCCCGTTAGCCATGCTGTCTTTCGCTCGCTATCGCTTTCATTTCGGAAGCCTTTTCGCCGTTTTGGCCGATCAGGTCAACGCCATTAACGGCTTTCGCCATCTCAACGGCAATGCAATTCGGCTTCTACCTCGGCGGTCGCCAAGCCTTCCAGTGCTGCCCGGCGAAGAATTTTAACCGCCGGTCCACGTTGGCCACAAAGTTCGGGATCGGAAGCGTTGGAATAGAGCACAACCGACGGGCACCCGACCGCCGCGGTGATGTGCATCGGGCCGGTGTCATTTCCGACCGCACCCACTGCGCGCCGTGCGAGACCGGCAATTTCGAAAATATTGGTCTGCCCGCCAAGATTACGCGCTTGGCGGCAACCCAGCGCAATCGCGTCCAGCACCTCCGCCTCGTCCTTGCCCCCAAGCAACACCGGGCGCCGGCCCCAGGCGATTAAATCATTGGCCAGTTCGATATAGCGTTTTATCGGCCAACGCTTTTCGGGGCGGTGCGCCGCGCCACCCGGCGCGATCAGAACAAACCCGTCCTCTAGCTTAAAATGTGTGGTTTCCGAATCGAACCAGGCCAAATCGGGCGACGGCACCTTGTCGATACCTGCCATCGCCAACTGTTCCGCCTGACGCTCGACCGTATGCATGAAATCCCGCTCGGGATTGGCATGGGGATGAGAGCATTTCTTAGCGATGCCCGACCATTCGGGTTTGGGCTTTTTGAAAAGGCGAAAATAGGAACTGCTGCGCTTCGAGGTCTGCAAGTCATAGACGCGAGCGAACCCGCCACCGTTCAGATTGGCGCGAAGCGTCAGCCGCGCCCCGAAATGCCACCAACTAGGCCGACTATCGGTCCAAATCTCGTCGAACCATCCCGTTGAGCTGCCAAGTGCGGAAAACCCGGGTGTCGTCAAAAGCGTGATGTGAGCTGCCGGATGGTGGCGGCGGATCGCCTGAAATGGGCCCAACGCCTGGATGAAATCGCCGAGTGCGCCGAGTTTAATGACCAGTATCCGCTCGCCCGCTTTATCGATCACGGACCCGTCCTCTTTTTTTATCAATTCGCGACATAAATATTTGCGGCTATGCAGACTTACGCTCGATCGATTCCAGCGTATTTGCTGCCTGTTCCATTACTTCGCCATAAACGTCCAGGGTTTTCGCACACATTTGGGCGCGCGAAAAATTTTCCCGTACATTGGCGATCGCGCGCGTCGCTAATTTTTCGCGCGCAGAGGTATCGAGCGCGAGTGCACGCCGTAGAGCCTCGGCCAACGCCGCCGGCTCCTTGGGCGGTACCAACCAACCGGTTTCATTGGGAATTATCAATTCGCCGCTGGCGCCGTGATCTGCACCAATCACCGGTTTGCCCAAGGCCTGACCTTCGGCCATCACCCGCCCGAACGCTTCCGGATCGGTCGACGCTGAGACAACGACGTCCGCCAGCATATAAGCCGCCGGCATATCCTCGCAGTGGCCGACAAAATGGACTTTGCTTTCCAGGTCGAGCCCCTTCACCATTGTAATCAGCTCCTGACGGTAACCGGTTCGGCCTTGATCGCCGCCAACCAGCAAACATCGGAAATCGAGATCTTTCATCGCCGCCATGGCTTCGATCAGTACCGCCTGCCCTTTCCATCGGGTTAGACGGCCCGGCATCAGAATCACCGGCACACCATCGGGCAATCGCCATTGTTCGGCCAATTGGACGATGCGGACCGCCGGCACCGCCGCCGGATCGAATCTCTCGACGTCAACGCCACGGTGGATGATCCGAATACGCGCGGGATCGGTCTCGTATTCGGTGGTTACATGTTTGGCAATAAAACCGGAAATCGCGATAACACGCTCGCCTTGGGTCATAATCGCGTTGTACCGGCGTTTCAATCCCGATGTGATGTTGTAGGTGCCGTGAAATGTGGTGATGAAATGCGCTTTCGTCTTTTGACAGGCCTTCAAACAACTCCAAGCTGGTGCCCGGCTCCTGGCGTGGACGATATCGACCCCAAATTCACGGATAATCGACATCAGCTTACTTACATTCGCTCGCATACGGAGCGGATTTTTGGAATGAACCGGAATGTTGAAATGCCGCGCGCCGGCGCGATCCAGGTCGCGCACCATGCCGCCACCGCTGGAAGCCACCAAAGCCGTCCCGCCGGCATCGACAACCGCCTTGGCAACATCGACGCAACCGCGCTCTGCCCCGCCAGTCTCCAAGGACGGTAAAACCTGCAATACGACCGGTCCGGATCCTTGGGCCGTGGTTTCGTCAAACGCTGTCATGTGAGATGTTGCGCTGCGGTCTTCACTTTTGATGGTTTGGATTGGGAGGATATCTCATATGGCTGATACGCCAGCAAGCCTCGCGTGCGAGCACGGGCTCGATTTAGCGTATCATCATACGCCAGGTAGCCAACCCGGCGTAATGTTTTGCACCGGATTTCGCTCGAATATGACCGGTGGCAAGGCGATTTCGCTGGGTGCGCACTGCCGTGATCGGGGTCAACAATTCACCCGGTTCGATTATCGCGGGCACGGCGCTTCGGGCGGCGAATTTATCGAATCTACGATCGGTGACTGGCTTAACGACACAATTTCAATGCTCGATTCGGTCACCGAGGGGCCGCAAATTCTGGTTGGCTCATCCTTGGGCGGCTGGATTGCACTTCTCGCCGCCCGCGCCCGGCCCGAACGCGTGGCCGCGATTGTCGCCATCGCCCCCGGTGTCGATATGACCCGGCGCGCGCTCGACAAGCTGACCGACGAAGCCAAGCGCGACCTTTCCGAAAAGGGTGTCTGGATGCGCCCCTCGGAATATGAGCCCGAGGGGTATCCGATCACGCAAAAACTTCTCGACGAAGGCGCAAACCACCTGCTTCTCCCAGGGCCGATCCCTTTCGA
>DLVK01000500.1:1973-8621 GCA_003444235.1 Rhodospirillaceae bacterium | reverse complement strand
CTGATCGCGCTGTTTGCATTGTTCGCCGGTAAAGGTTGATGGTTCGCCTTACCCGCATCTATACCGGTGGCGGTGATGGTGGTGAGACTTCGCTTGGCAACGGCGCGCGCGTCGCAAAGCACGATCTCAGAGTCGCTGCTTATGGAACTGTCGATGAAGCCAATGCGGTAATTGGCGTCGCTCGGGCACACATCGAAGACGGTGATGTCGACGCGATGCTGGCCCGCATTCAGAACGATCTGTTCGATCTCGGAGCCGATTTGTGTACGCCGGAAGGGTCAGAACGCAAATCCGGCGCGCTTCGGGTCACCGAAACGCAATGGCGGCGGCTCGAAATGGAAATCGATGCCATCAACGAAGCGCTCGATCCCCTAACAAGCTTTGTCCTGCCGGGGGGCTCGATGGCGGCTGCCCATTTGCATCTCGCCCGCACCGTGGCTCGCAGGGCCGAGCGCTTGGTCAGTGCATTGGCCGAATCCGAGTCTGTCGGATCACCGGTTCTGACCTATCTCAACCGTTTGTCGGATCACCTTTTTGTGCTGGCACGCCATTGTAATCAGGGCGGCAAATCGGATGTTTTGTGGGTGCCAGGCGAAACCCAGGGCGACTAACGCCGCCCGATGCTTGCGGAACTCTTCGAATATTGCACCACCCCAGCTGAATCTTGGGCGCGGCGCCTCGGCTATCTAACAGAAGCGATTGCAATCAAGGCGCGCCATCGACGTTGCCGGTTCGCGCGGACGAATCACTTGACCCAGTCGCGAACGGCGATTTCGAGTTTAATCGACAAGATAGGCGGCGGTCGCATCGCTGTTATCCTCGGCGCGGGATCGTGCCTCGATATCCCGTTGGGAGAATTGGCCGATCGGTTCGACGAGGTGTGGTTGGTCGATGCGGCACATCTAAGGTCCCGAAAAATTTCCCAACTAAAGAATGCGATACGTGTCACGCGGGATTTGACCGGAATTGCCGAAGAGGTGATGCGCTCGCCCAAGCGACTCCCGGACCCGCCGTCCCTCGATTGGTTGATGGATAACGATGCGATCGATTTCGTGGTTTCCGCCAATATCGCATCGCAGTTAAGCGTTATTCCATTGGCCTATATGAGGAAGTTCACCGAAATTGACGAGGACAGCGGAGATTTTTTTCATCGCGCGCTGATTCGTCAGCACTTCGATTGGCTCTCTCGCTTAGATTGTTCCACCCTCATTCTGTGCGACGCGGTTCGTCGCGTAACTGATTCTGCAGGTGAATTAGTCGAAGAATCCGCGCTTTTGGGCGATTTGGCACCGGGTAAACCGGTAAAATCCTGGCGCTGGCCGGTTGTGCCACAGGGCGAAGGACGCGGCGGCCGTATGGTCGAAAACGAAGTCCATCTTTACTGCGACAGGCTGACCGCTTGACAGGGAACGGTCAGCCTTTAAAAACAGGCCGGTCTAAATCAATTCACATACGAACAGCAGAGAGAAGACAGGCGATGAAGGTCCTTGTCCCCGTTAAGCGCGTCATCGACTACAACGTTAAAATCCGTGTCAAAGCGGACGAAACCGGTGTCGAAACCGCAAATGTCAAAATGTCGATGAATCCTTTCGACGAAATTTCGGTCGAAGAAGCGGTACGCATGAAAGAGGCCGGCACGGCCGAGGAGATTGTCATCGCCTCGATCGGCCCGCAACAATCCCAGGAAACAATCCGCACAGCGCTTGCCATGGGCGCAGACCGTGGCGTGTTGGTGCAGACCGACGAGCTGGTCGAGCCGCTCGCGGTAGCAAAAATGTTGAAAGCGATCGTCGAAAAGGAAAATCCCGATATCGTTATCGCCGGCAAACAGGCGATCGACGATGACAGCAATCAGGTCGGCCAGCTCTTGGCGGCGATGCTGGGATGGAGGCAGGCGACCAATGCCTCGGAAATTCGTCTCGGCGATGGTGAATCCGAAGTCGTACGTGAGATCGACGGTGGCTTGGAAACGATAAAGGTGAAAATGCCGACCGTCGTCACAGTCGATCTTCGTTTGAACGAGCCGCGTTATGCGTCTTTACCCAACATCATGAAGGCCAAGAAGAAGCCTATCGAAACCCTGCAGCCGGAAGATGTCGGTGTAGATGTTACGCCACGCCTCAAAGTGTTGAAGGTAACCGAACCGCCGACGCGCGATGGTGGTGAGATCGTCGAGACTATCGATGAATTGGTCGACAAACTGAAGAATGAAGCGAAGGTGATATAGCCATGACGAGCCTAGTTCTTGTCGAACACGACAATGCGGAAATCAAAGGCGCGACCCTTAATACCGTTGCGGCTGCCCAAGCTTTGGGCGGGGATGTTCATTTGTTGGTTGCCGGGTCCGGCGCGGTTGCCGAAGCGGCGGCCAAGATCGCGGGCGTTGCCAAGGTATTGCATGCGGACGGATCCGAGTACGAAGGATCTATGGCGGAAAACATCTCGCCGCTGTTAGAAAATCTCGCCGGCGATTACAGCCATATTTTCGCGCCTGCGGATACGTTCGGAAAAAACATCATGCCCCGGCTGGCGGCCGCGCTTGATGTCCAGCAGATCTCCGACATAAGCGGCGTAATCGACGAAAAAACATTCGAGCGGCCGATATATGCAGGTAACGCAATCGCAACCGTAGAATCCGCAGACGAAAAGAAAGTCATTACCGTTCGCGCTACCGCGTTCGACGCCGTGGCCGAAGACGGTGGCTCGGCGGAAGTTGCATCCGTCGATGCCTCGGGCGATTCCGGCTTATCGAGCTATGTTGGCTCGGAGCTTTCGAAATCCGAACGTCCGGAGCTTACCGCCGCGAATATTATTATTTCCGGCGGGCGGGGCATGCAAAGTGGCGACAATTTCGTGATTCTCGAAAAGGTTGCTGACAAACTGGGCGCTGCCGTTGGTGCGTCTCGGGCAGCGGTGGACGCCGGTTTCGTGCCGAACGACTATCAGGTCGGCCAGACCGGAAAGATCGTTGCCCCCGAGCTTTATATTGCCGTCGGTATTTCCGGGGCAATTCAGCATCTTGCCGGCATGAAGGACAGTAAGGTGATTGTCGCTATTAATAAGGACGAAGAAGCGCCGATTTTCCAGGTGGCCGACTTCGGCATCGTCGGTGATTTGTTCGAACTAGTGCCCGAGCTTGAGCAGAAGCTGGATTAGGCAACCGTCGTCATCACCTTGACGTGGCGGGTGATGTCATCCGCCAACGGTTTCGTCACCTCTGTTTATAAAAGTCGATTAGTGCCTTTGCTTCGGCACTATCCCATTCCGCGATACCTACGAGGTGTCCGGTAATATTGCCGCGTCGATCGATCAGGATGGTAGTCGGTAGGCTTTTTACGCCGACTGCGCGGGCGAACTCCATTTCGGGGTCTAGGTAAAGCGGCAGTTTCTCAAGCCCGAGTTTCTGAAGAAAAGGCGCTGCGACTTTGGCACCATTAAAATCCGCACTGATCGCCAAAACTTTGAAGCGGCGACCGGCTTCGGCATCGTGTAATGCGGCAATTGAGGGTAGTTCGCGGATGCAGGGTGCACACCAAGTGGCCCAAAAATTGATCAGCAATACTTGACCTTGAAAATCGCTTACCACCTTTTCGTTGCCGTCTGCGTCACGAAATGGTATCGGCGGCGCTGGTTTGACCCGCTGGTTGAGGATAAAATTCTGCATAGTGCCCGTCTGCGGCGGCACTTCGCGCTGTCCACCGGCAAAAAATGCGATTAGCGCACCGATGGCCAGCAGGCCCAACAAGACGGGTTTGAGATAGTTATTAATAAATGCGGACAATTGGGTGTCCCCGATGAGTAAAAACGAAATGTGGGGTGGGCGGTTTGCCGCCGGACCTTCGGCTATTATGGAGCGGATTAACGCCTCCGTCGATTTCGATCAGCGCCTTTTCGCTCACGATATCGCGAGTTCGAAGGCGCATGCGGAGATGCTTGTGGCCCAAGGTATCATCAGCGAGGACGACGGCGCCGCAATTGCGGAGGGACTCGACAAAATCTTGGTAGAAATCGAGAGCGGAAAGTTCGAATTCAAAACCGCGTTGGAAGATATCCACTTAAATATCGAATCGCGGCTAAAAGACATGATCGGTGAGGCCGCAGGCCGGCTTCACACCGCCCGCAGCCGGAATGATCAGGTGGCTACAGATTTCAGGCTTTGGATAAGGGACGCGATCGACGGGCTCGATAGCCAGTTACAAGAGTTGCAATCGGCTCTTATCGGTCAAGCCGAAACCCATTCCGATACCTTGTTGCCGGGCTTTACCCATCTTCAGCCGGCACAACCGGTGACGTTCGGCCATCATATGCTGGCTTACGTGGAAATGGTCGGCCGCGATCGGAGCCGCTTCGACGATTGCCGGAAAAGAGTCAACGAAAGTCCACTCGGTGCTGCCGCTTTGGCGGGTACGTCCTTTCCTATAGATCGAGAGGCGACAGCCTCGGCTCTTGGATTCGATAGACCGATGGCGAATTCGCTCGATGCGGTATCGGCGAGGGATTTCGCGGCCGAATTTTTGAGCACGGCGGCGATCTCCGCAGTACATCTTTCGCGTCTTGCCGAGGAAATAGTGCTTTGGGCCTCGCCGCAATTCGGATTCATCAGTCTTAGCGATGCTTTTAGTACTGGTTCCTCGATTATGCCGCAGAAGCGCAACCCCGATGCGGCCGAGCTGGCGCGCGGCAAGAGCGGGCGTATTCTGGGCGCGTTGCAGGGCCTATTAGTGGTGATGAAGGGGTTGCCCCTCGCCTATGCCAAGGATTTGCAGGAAGACAAGGAACCGGTGTTTGATGCGGCGGACTCGCTTTCTCTTGTAATTGCGGCCCTAGCAGGTATGTCCGCGGATATGACCGTGAACAAAGACGCCATGGCGCGGGCACTGGAAGATGGTTTCCCGACCGCGACCGATCTTGCCGACTGGCTCGTGCGGGAGCTGGGAATGCCGTTCCGCGACGCTCATCATGTCACGGGCACCTTAGTGGCCCGGGCGGAAGAGAAAGGCTGCGCGCTTGCCGAATTGCCACTTGCGGAAATGCAGCAGGTGGCAGAAGGCATCACAGAGGCTGTATACTCGGTGTTGAGCAATGACGCGTCAGCAGCGAGCCGCACCAGTTTCGGCGGCACCGCGCCAGAGCGCGTACGCGAAGCGATTGCAGCGGCAAAGGAGCGTTACCTGTGAGAAAAGTTCTGACGGCCCTAATTTTGGCCATGATGACCCTGACGGTGGTCTCCTGCGGCGTCAAGAACGACCCCAAGGCACCCGGAAAAAGTACCTATCCGCGTAGCTATCCCGCCACCCAATGAACCATTTCGAGTATCGCGATGGCGCGCTGTATGCCGAAGATGTGGCGCTGGAAAAAATCGCAGATTCCGTCGGCACCCCGTTCTATTGCTATTCGGCAGCAACGCTGACCTATCAATTTCGTCTCTTCAGCGAAGCATTTAGCGGTCGCGACACGCTTGTCTGTTTTGCGGTCAAAGCAAACCCCAATCTTGCCGTTATCCGTACCTTGGCCGCGCTTGGCGCTGGCGCTGATGTGGTGTCGGAGGGCGAATTGCGCCGAGCTTTAGCGGCGGGTGTTCCGGCGGACCGGGTCGTTTTTTCCGGTGTGGGTAAAACTAAAGATGAAATGCGCTTTGCGCTTGAGCAAGGAATCCTGCAGATCAATGTGGAATCGCTACCTGAATTGGAAGCGCTTTCGGAAGTGGCTACCGCAATGGGCGTGGAGGCGGAGGTCGCAGTTAGGGTAAATCCGGATGTGGATGCGGATACCCATGACAAGATCGCGACCGGTCGCCAGGAAGATAAATTTGGAATCGATATCGCCGCCGCCGGTGCGGTCTATGATCGTGCGGCCCAACTTCCAGGAATTCAGCCTGTGGCGGTAGCGGTGCACATCGGCTCGCAACTCACTGACTTGGCGCCATTTCGGACTGCGTTTACGCGGTTGGCTCAGCTGGTTCGTCAATTGCGCGTCGCTGGACACGAAATACGTCGGCTCGATCTAGGGGGAGGGCTTGGCAATCCCTATAACGAGGATGCGGATATACCGCCGCTACCCGATGTTTACGCGCAAATGGTTGAGGAAACCGTTGGCGATCTCGGATGTACCTTGATGTTCGAGCCCGGGCGGATCGTGGCCGGTAATGCGGGGCTGTTGGTGACCAAAGTGGTCTATCTCAAAGAGGGTGGCGAACGTCGGTTTGCAATCGTCGATGCGGCGATGAACGATTTGATGCGCCCGGCGCTCTATGATGCTCATCACGGTATTCAGCCGGTGCGCCAGCCGCCGATCGATGCGGATATCGGATTGGTCGATGTGGTCGGGCCGGTTTGTGAAACCGGAGACACGTTTGCTCGCCGTCGGGCTCTGCCGCCGGTCGCAGAAGGCGATTTACTGGCGATCAAATCCGCAGGTGCCTACGGTGCATCGATGGCATCAACTTACAATAGTCGACCTCTGGTCCCGGAAATTCTCGTGCGCGGGGACGAATTTGCTATTGTGCGAGAGCGCCCTAGCTATGAAGATATGCTTGCACCCGAACGATTTGCCGACTGGCAGGCCTAAAGCCGCGGTTTTCCGGCAGTTCGTGTCAAAAATGCAAGCACCGCCGAATTACTAGGAGTTCGGCGAGCGGTATCGAGGGAG
>DLVK01000500.1:0-1661 GCA_003444235.1 Rhodospirillaceae bacterium | reverse complement strand
TATCGAGGGAGTGATATGGCGAAAACTGCCAAGCCGGCCATGAATCAGCGCCCCGCTATTTGGCGTCGGGCGTTGGCGTGGACGTTGATGGTTTGGGAACAGACTTGGCTTGCGATTTGGCCGGTACTCGGCGTCGCGGGACTTTACGTCTTTCTTACACTTTCCGATTTTTTGCCGCTTTTGCCGGGCTGGCTGCATGCATTGGTATTAGCACTTTTGGTGTCGGCGGTGCTGTGGGCGCTATGGCGCGGGTTTCGTTACTTTCCGCTACCGTCCGGTGTCGGTGTCGAGCGTCGATTGGAGGCGGATAGTGGCCTTGCGCATCGACCGCTGGAAGCGATACGCGACCGTCAGATGGCTGGTGACGAAGATACCACTGGCCAAGTGCTATGGCGGATGCATCAATCGCAAATGTCACAGGCCGCGTCCAATCTGCGGCTTCGGTGGCCGCATCCTGGGTTGTTTAAGCGTGATCCCTGGGCAATGCGGTTTGCTTTGGTTTTGGCGATAGGGATCAGCGCAGTTTTCGCCGAGGGCGATATAGCTGAGCGGTTCAAGCGCTCCATCAAGCCGAATTTCGATTCGGGGAATGCGAGTTTGGTGGCTGCGGCCGATGCCTGGATTACTCCGCCAGATTATACCCGCCATCCGCCGGTATTTTTGACTTCGGGAGGCTCCGAAGGCGGGCCGCTCGCCGTGCGTTCGGCGAAAGTGCCTAAAGGCAGCAAACTCACTGCCCAGGTAACCGGCGGTGAAGGTGAAGCGGAATTGTTGATCGACGGCGAACCGAGAAAATTCAAGCGTAATTCGGACGGGACTGCACAAATAATCTTTGATTTGAGACAGCCAAATGAAATAGCTATTCGCCAGTCGGGCAGTATCCTCGCCCGCTGGAGTATCGATATTATCCCCGACCAACCGCCGTCGGTGGAATTTATTCGCGATCCGGTCAAATCGAAACGCGATGCGTTACGGTTTCATATTGGCGCCAAAGACGACTATGGGGTGACCAAGGTCATCGCTTCGATTCAGCGTAAGGACTATTACGCGGGCGTGTTGAAAGAAAACAAAGCCAAAACCGGTGAATCGGCTCCAAAGTCCAAATTTAAGCCCTTGGAAATTGAGCTGCCGTTGCCAGGCGACAATGCGCGTGATTTTGTCACGACCGTTTACCGAGATTTGACGGCCCATCGTTGGGCTGGCCTGCCGGTCGACGTGACTTTGATTGCGACCGATGCGCTTGGCCAAAAGGGGCGAAGCAAGACAGTCCAAACGGTCCTGCCTGAGCGACGATTCAACAATCCTGCGGCACAAACCATCGTCAAGGAACGTAAACGTTTCGTCGATGCACCCTCCACCTATGGACCGCGCGCCGGTGTGATGCTCGATAACCTCTCCTGGCATTACGACCAGTTCAATGGCGATCTCGTTACATTCCTTGGTCTGTCCATCGCTGGACGCCGGCTAATGCACTATGACCAGTCGGAAAACGTACAGACAATGGAGAAACTCCTTTGGGAAATCGCGCTTCGCATTGAAGACGGCCGGTTGAGCTTGAGCGAGCGTGCCATGCGAAAGGCCCAGGATGCTTTGCTGGACGCGCTTAATCAGAATGCCAGCGACGCTGAGATCGAGCGCCTGTTAAACGAATATCAACGTAC
>DLVK01000391.1:0-5707 GCA_003444235.1 Rhodospirillaceae bacterium | reverse complement strand
CTGTCAGAGCGGCTGCCGAAAGGCCCGAGGCGCTATCCTCCTCGGCGCGAATAGCAACGAGCGTAGCTCCTTTGGCTACCCGGTCGCCATCGTCGACGAACACATCGGTGATGGTTCCTGTACGTGTGGGAATGATGGCCGCGACGCCCTTGTCCGGCACGATCGCGCCGGTAACGGTTTCAACACGCGACTAGCTGGCGAGCGACAGGAAGGCGATCGCCACGAGCAGGGCGCCGAAAATCAGGTAGCCGATAACCTGCCACTGAAGCGGCACTGCGATCGACACCTCACCCGAGAGGCGGTCCTTCTTTTGCGTCAAGACTTCCGAACGGAATAACGCCGCCATGCGACCCGCGCCCCCTTGCCAATATTGCCCGCCGTGCTGGCTATTGCCACATGATACAGGCGATCATCTAGGCAGGGACAGCATGAAAGAGGAATAGTGCATGTAGGCTAGGAGGAAATTGCGTATTGCACGTCGAACTCAACCCGTTTGCTTAGGGTCACAGCCAGCCACACATGGAATTGATCCCCGGCCAGCTAAGCTAGTGTTCGAATGGCTAGAACTATACCCAAAACGGCAGCTATCGCCAAGAGTACCATACGGAACTCGCCTGGCCCTACTAAACTAGCCATCATTAAAATACAGCAGCCGGAAATTACAAGTGGGTTGAACTTGGTTTTTGACATACTAAACGCTCCTTTTATTTCAGCCCCGACCTGAGGAGACCACATGCAATGTGGTCTCCTCTTTATTGTCCATCAGTCTGAATTGGCGACAGCGCTGATGACGAGCGCGTGACCGCCCGCGCTGATCGCGCCTGCAACAGCACCAACTGGGCCACCAAGCAGGAAGCCGGCTGCCGCACCGACCAGAGCCCCGGCGGCAGCGTCAACGGCGACATCCTTAACCTTACCAGCGCCATCAACGAGTTCGATTTCTTGCACATCAAGTTCAGTAATCATTGCAATTTTCCTTCGCTTAATCGTCATCCAGAACAGTTACAGCGACCCCAACTGCGGCACCTATCAGGATGCCGACAGCCGCACCCTTCGGGCCTGCGAATGCACCGATCGCTCCACCTGCGCCTCCGAAAAGCAAAACATTTTCGCCCAACTCACCGGCAGCAGCGATTGCGTCAATTTCTTCCAAACTCAGATCTCGGATACCGCTCGCATCTGCGAAGGCGTATTGGTTCATATAAGACATTTTCCTTCTCCTTGTATTTACCGGCGCGGGTTCCCGGCATGACTTTCCCGCATTCCGAAGCGCGGAATTGCGCTGTCGAAATTTCTCCTAAAGCGACGATGATCGCCGTCTCGATCTGTCTATTCGGCGGAACGGAACCGGCAGAACCATACATTCGACCGGATCCGTCTTAATCTATTTCGGGAAAGATGCGGGTTTGACCGCGGATCGCGTCAGATCGCCCCCTGCATCCAGATTTCAAAGCTACGACGATCGTAGTTGAAATATCTCCCTAAGGCATAGTTGCCGATCAAATATTCGGGTCGATTTCGATCGTCATATTCGAGAAAACGATATCGACCACTCCCTTGCCGTCGTCGGGCAGATCGTGTTCGGTGCAGCTCTTTCCATCCGGACCCTCGGTCACTCCGCCTGCAACCATTTGCAGTTCGACGGAACTCATGCATTCAATACGTGCTGTCATCATTGTTCTCCTAAATTGTGTTGTTAATCGGCGTGGATTAGTAGACGGGTGGAAGCTCGACACCGGGAATGATCTCCGGCTGGCCGTCGGGACCGATCGGTCCAACACGGGGCGGCACGAGCCATTGCTGACCCGGCTCGGCATAGAACGAACCGCCAGTCACATGTTCGATTTCATCTTGGCTCATCGCCTGAAGGTTTTCGTGGTGCATTACTCATCTCCTGTTGCTCGGATATCAGTGCCTTGCTGACGAAATCAGGATTGCAGGACAGGAAATTTACGCAATAAGTGCAGTGTTCTAGAAGGTATTTGCTAGGTTCTTCGGATTAGACTGCGGGGACTAGACCGATTGATCTAGGATGCCCGGACTAAAGCAAGCCGCACCGATTCCGCTGGCTAGTTGCCATGTGCTATTGGAACATATTGATTGGCCGGTGCATGGTGGAGAAAACTCGCAGGAGCTTCATGAGTTGAGAATTCAACGGGACAATCTTGCCGACCAGCGCTCCCGCATGATCGTCGCTGACGACCATCCTATTTTCAGGGATGGGATTTCAGCGATTCTTGCCGAGCTCGACCATACAATCGAGGTCGAACAGGCTGGTACTTTCGAAGAATTGATGGAAGTGGCGGCGCAGGGGTCGAGCCCCTCGCTGTTCCTGATCGACCTGCGTTTCCCAGGAATGGATATCGACACCGCCGTGCCGCAGCTGCGGCTCAAATATCCGCTGGCCTCGATCGTGATCATCTCTATGGCGGATGACCGGCACTCGACCGCACATATCATGGAGGTCGGCGTCGACGGATTCATCAGCAAGGCCGCGACACAAGAGCAAATCCGAGACGGTATCGCAGCAGTGATCGATGGCGAGTTCGTCAACGTAAGCGAGGCCGGAGGGTTGTCGTTGACCCGTTCGGTGTCGCAGTTTTCGGGCCTGACTCCGCGTCAGCTAGATGTGCTGCGCGGCATCGCGCAAGGCCTCTCGAACAAGCAGATTGCCAAAGACCTGGGCATTTCGCCCTTTACCGTGCGTATCCATGTTTCGGCTCTGCTGCGCGAACTGAGAGTCGAGACACGGACCGCAGCGGCGGCGATGGCAACGAAGTACGGCATGCAATAGGATAGGGCCGCTTGCGCGGCCCTATCTTTATAGTCACCCTGGTTAAGTATCGGAGGGCGGATCAAACTCCCACCAAGGCGGCTTCCAGCCAGGGATTATGTCCCAGATCCCGGCAGGCGGCGGGATTTCCGAGCCGCCCGAAACACTGTCGATTTCGCCGCCATCCAAAGTCTGGATTCTCTCCTGTTCTTTCAAGATATATCTCCTGTCCAAGCGTTCTGCCGGGCGAGTCGCGCCCCAGACAATCCATTTATGCAGGATGGCTGCGACAGCTGCACTAGTTTACCTGTACTAGTCAGTCGCTGACATAGTCTCACGAGCAGACATGAGCACCGATCGCAGTTCGGCAGCCCGCAGCGGCTTGGATAATATCAGACCTCTATGCTCCGGCAGGCTCGAGCGGATCTGCTCCGGGTGATGACCGGAAATGATGATCAGCTTTGCGCCAGATTTGTCCAACTGGGTGATGAGATCTCGCCTGTCCGTCAGTGTTTCGCCGTTGCCGAAATCATAGTCACTCAGCATGATATCGCATGTCGGAAGTTTGTTTGGCAGGCTTCGATATGGATCGACTTCGCACATCCATTGCACAAGCAGCCGTTCGGTCGAGGTGCGCGTTTCCTCATCGTCCTCTGCCAGGACGATCCGCAATCCAGCAAGCGGTAATCTTCGGTCCGCCTGCGAGCTTCTGCCCATATTGGAATCGCGTACAATGGTCAGGCCATCGATCGTCGCGGAAGTACCGCATCCCTCCTTCGACCTTAGCACGAATTTGAGACCAAGCATCGCTGCAAGCCGGTTGACGATCGCCAAGCCGAGACCCTTGTTGTCCGAATTCAAATTGGATTTTCCCGGAGAGCGGTAGAATTCTTTCCTTACATGCTTGAGTTCGTTTGCTGAAATCCCGCGTCCGTTGTCGACGACCATGAGGGATACTTTCCCGGATCTGCGCCGACAGCCAACTACCACCTTTTTCCCCGGCGAATATTTGATCGCATTGGAAACGAGATTTTGTAATATCGTCCCGACCAGCGCACGGTCGGTCTTTACGATGAGTTCGGAGGGCACGAGGCGAAGGTCGACCTTCGCTTGCTCGGCTGTCAGGGCGTTCTGACTGTCGATATCCGCCAGCAGGTCATTTATGGCGACTGCGACTATATCGGGTTTCAGCGTGCCGCTTTCGATGGCAGCGATATCGAGTAATGCGCGAAACATCCTGCTGGCATTGTCTACCGACCAGGAAATCTTGGAAACCATCGCCACCTGGTCGCGGGACAACTCGGTCTGGGATAGGCGTTCGGCCAGCAAACCTATGGCATGGATCGGCTGGCGCAGATCGTGACTGGCCTGGGCCAGGAACCGGGATTTCGTTTCGGCAGCATTACGGTATGTCCGCACCGCGTCGCGGCCCCGCTTCCACAATTTCGCCACCGCCAGCAGCAAGAGCAGGAATACCGCCTGCGATGTCTGCTGGAAAACGAGTTGGGGCTCGAGAACCAGCGGGCTCAGGCCGATCACGATAACTGTCACCAGGGCGAAGATCCGGCCATACGGCCGGCGGACAAACAACCATAGCAGGGCGGCGAGGATTGCTGCCAGAAAAGATGGAAGCCAGCCGATCGACACGGGGGGGCCGTCCCGCAAGGTCTGGGCCGCCAGGACCGTTGCAGCCGCCCGCGAGGCATAAGCATCATGCGGAGTGGCCAGGGTGTCGCGATTCGGATTATTCGTAAAACTGACGATAACTCTCTTATCGTTCACGAATGACGGATCGAATCTCCCTTGGAGCACGTCGCCGGCTCTAAGCTGCGGGACAGTCGCGGGATCGTAGCGAAGGTCGACGTTGAAAGCGTTGCGTTGCACACCGTGTACACCTCCCGCCAACATTACTGCGAGCGAAGGGAATGCGCCTTCATCCGTATGCACCGCTACTGGTGCAAAGACCGGAGCCCCGAATAAATGCTGCTGGAAAGCCATCACGGCAGGCGTAACCGACTTGGCGATCTCCGGCTCAAGCTTGGATGAGAAATTTGCGAAATCCGTCGTATCCGGAACCCCACCAGAACGTGAAAGTGCGGAGACGCTGTCAGGAGCAAGATCAATGCGCCAGACGACGGGCATGGATAATGAGGCTAGAGCGTCCGCCAATTGCGATGAGCTTTCGCTATTATTGTTTGCGAAATATTGGAGATCGACAACAACTTGCTTGGGTGAAGCTTTGCCGAGGTTGGAAAGCAACACTGCAAGGTCGTCTTTTGTCCATTTGTTGGCGGGAAGTTCCCGCATCGTCTCATCATCAATAGCTACGATAATCGCATCGCCTCGGTATTCCTTAGAGCTGACCGCAGCGGTAACGGAACGCTGCAACCAGTCGTAGGGCTCGAAAGGCACGGCCACAGCCATAAACGCCACCAGTACCAGAAAGAACACCAACTCGCGCCGAGAAGGCTCTCTCAAGGGCCAATCTTCTAAGGCGAGGCTTTGCATTGATTTCTGGAATCCATAAAAAGTATATTTAATTACCGAAAGTTGGCAGGCAAATTTGTAATATGGTGTCGGTGCAAGGCAAGTGGCGATGCCGACGTTCTAAGCCACAGTATCTTCCAAAAAGATTGAGGCGACCCATCTCGTCATGAATGGATCGCCAAATGAGCGCGGAACTCATTCCGTACAAGCATGACGTACGGCAACGTGATTGCCGCTCCTATCAAAGTACGGTCGAGCAATTGATCAACAACGTCCATTACTCATAACTTCAAGATCCGTCGCGTGCTTGTTGAGTAGGCACCGGAACGGCCGCTTTCAGCGCTCAGTAACGCAAACCGGACTGTCCGCAACCGGCCCAAAAGGCGCCACTTTGGTTCACTTGCGCTGAATAGCTGGAATTGGGCCGTTAGCCGACTGTCTGGTTCT
>DLVK01000007.1:0-7033 GCA_003444235.1 Rhodospirillaceae bacterium | reverse complement strand
ACAATGCATTCAAAAACCCATAAGGGCCTTCGCGGTAGCCGCGCCGGGCGACATAGCATTTCCAGAATCGGGAAAAGATACGCCGCACATTATGGCCGAACGAGCCGATATCGCCCGACGCGCGCAGATCGGCGGCTTTCGCACTGGTATAGCGGTCCAGGCGCGCGATCATATCGGAGATATTGCGGTCGACATAATGCACCATACGATTTTCAAGGGTTCCTTTCGGTCCTTTCAATTCAAGCGCGGGATGAATCCTCTGATCGCCCCACTTTTTGTGGCCTTTTCGGAACAGTCTAGGTGCGGCGCTTACGCCCCAGGAGGCCCCCCAGCATAGCGTACCCTTTTGCTGCCAATGTAATTATCGAATGGGATCAAAAAATAGCCGGCATTGGCGTTTTCGACCGTCCGCCGAATCTCCTCCGCCAATGGCGTCGGAACACGTTCGTCGCTGTCGACCTCGACAATCCACTCGCCATCGCAAGCTTCAATCCCTTTATTGCGACGGTCGCCTTCGATTTCCCAACTGCCTTCTACCAGCCGATCGGTAAATCTGGCGGCGATTTCCTTGGACCCATCGGTACATTTGTCCAGGACGACGACGATCTCATCGGCGAAATCCAGCTGTTCGAGGCAATCGGCGAGCTGATCCTCCTCATTATGGGCCACCACTAGGGCGGACAGTTTCTTTTGCGATTGTCCGTTCATGCGGCGTCCTTTCGAACCCGATGCCAGAGTTCGGTTAGCGCGGATTCGACGGTATCCACGGTTAAGCCGTCCATCAACGTGTCCGTGGTTCGGTGATCGTAATCGGGCGCGCCGGTCAATTCTTCGAAACTTTCGGGTGTTCGCACCCAGCCGGTGCTCTCGCCCCAGGGCGCGTAAAGAGTCTCGCGACTGGGGCCAAACAGACCCAAGGTTGCCGTTCCGGCGGCGGCGGCCATGTGCATGAGGCCCGAATCATTGCCAATGAAAAGCGCACAGCGGCCGAGGCACGCACCGAGAGTACCCAAGCTTCTGGTGCCGACAAGATCTATCCGTCGCTCTTCCGGCACCGCTGCGAGTACCGGTGCTGCTTGATCTCTTTCATCCGCTGCTGCGATTACGGCGACACGCGCGTTTGGCAGCAAGCCTTCGCTGTGTGTTAGACGAGTAACAAGGGCGGCAAAATTGTTTGCACGCCATTGTTTTCCGCGCCAATTAGCGGCCGGAGCAACCGCCAACACCGGTGGTCGATCAGGGATTATTTTTTCTGCTTCGGA
The DNA here is from genome assembly GCA_003444235.1 of Rhodospirillaceae bacterium. Classification (GTDB taxonomy): domain Bacteria; phylum Pseudomonadota; class Alphaproteobacteria; order UBA8366; family UBA8366; genus UBA8366. The sequence goes on along the minus strand of DLVK01000007.1, from coordinate 5,771 downwards.
GCGTTCTGCCTCTGATGGCCATAAACAAGGCGCGGGAGGATTGTCTTCTAACCCTAACGTGCGTGCGACAAATCGCACGCGGTGACAGGTTTCGTCCGGTGACGGCAAAGAATGCCGCTGCCTGGTTCGTAACAAATAGGACAGTGCGGAACGCCGCAAATCGATTACCATATCCCAACGTTGCCCTGATGTTTGGCGCCAAAGTGAAATCCAATGCCCAGCAAACTTTTGTTTTTCCATCACAATATTGCGATCAAGTCCCGGTAGGGCGCTGAAAAGCGGTGCCGGTATGGGCCCGCTTGCGACCGTAATTGCGGCATTGGGGTAGGTCTCGGTGAGATAACCTAGCAGGCCGGTCGACAACACGGCGTCGCCGAGACGATTGGCTGTTATGAACAGAATGCGCATCGCATATGATTATAATAAGGCTAAGGGCCGGGTTATAGGTCGCCTTTGCTTGACTTGCCAATGGTAGAAACGGGTAAAACAAGCCTATGAGTTCGTTTGTCATATTACCGGAACGCGGTTTAATCACCGTAGGCGGACCGGATCGGGCGGAATTTCTGCAAGGCTTGATTTCGAACGATATCAACCATGTTGCTTCAGATCGCGTTATTTGGGCGGCCCTGCTGACGCCACAGGGTAAATATTTGCACGATTTTTTCGTTACAGAATCGGACGGTTCGTATCTGCTTGATTGCGAGGCCGAGCGGTTAATGGATTTGGGTCAGCGATTGAGCCATTACAAGTTACGCGCTGAAATCGACCTTGGCATGTCGGACTCCCAATCGGTGGCGGCCATCTACGGCGACGGGATCGAGGAACTGCTCGGATTGCCAGCGAAGGCTGGTGCCGCAGTGCCGTTTGGGGGCGGCGTCGCCTATATGGATCCACGGTTGATCCAAATGGGGGCCCGTGCGGTTTTACCGAAGGAAACTGCCGAAGAAGCATTATCCGATGCAGGTCTAAGCGCTGACTCCCTCGAAGCATATGATGCGCATCGGTTGGCACTTGGATTGCCCGACGGCAGCAGGGACCTGGTGATCGAAAAATCTATCCTGCTGGAGAGTAATTTCGACGAGCTCAATGGTGTGGATTGGGACAAGGGCTGTTACATGGGACAGGAATTAACAGCGCGCACAAAGTACCGAGGCCTTATCAAGAAACGCCTGGTCCCTGTTGCGATCGAAGGCGACGCACCGGAACCGGGAACGCCAATCCTCTGCGATGGCAAGCGCGCTGGCGAAATGCGGAGTGCGCGGGACGGTGCCGGCCTCGCCCTATTGCGTCTGGAATATCTGGAACGCGCGTTGGAGGGCGAGGGCCCATTCGATGCGGGCGGCAGCGACATAACTCCGCGTAAGCCGGATTGGGGCGAGTTCTAGGCGTCGCGCCGCGAGGACGGTAAAATACCGCCTAATAAACGGGGAGAGTTTTGCGGGTGTCCGTTTCTTTCGAAATCTACACGCTGTATCACGGGCGCTGGGAGATGCATTCACGCTTCGACCAAAGCGAAGAACCGCGTGCGCGCAAGGAAATCGAAGTTCTCGAAAATGATGCCCACATCGATGCGGTTTGCATGGTGCGCGAAACTTACAATTCCAAAACCAACGAGAGTCGTGATTTCGTTGTCTATAACAGCCCTTGGATAAAAAAAACCCTCGCGCAAGGCGTTGCAGACCTATGACAAGGTTAACGAAAAGATTACCCGAAAAAACCGGCCGAAAGGGGGTGGCGTAATCTCGCGTAGTCGCCTCGCGGAAAATCAGGACGATCGATCCTTTGTAATGCGGACCGATCCCGGACGTGGCGATGTTCCGAGTTTTGATGGCTTTCAAGACCGCAAGCCTCGGCGCACCGCGTTTCCGAAACTGGTTGTGGCGGCAGGTGCGAGCCTGCTGTTCGCTTTACTCGTCGCGTATTTGGCGTTCGAACTTATCAGTGCAGTTCATGAGATCGGTATTAAGGTCGACAGCAATACGGGTAGGGTCGTGTTGGTGGTGATTTTCTGCTTCGCATTCGCGGTCCTGTTTTATCCGTTGACGAAGCGAACTGTCGGGTTTTCCAAGGAGCGAGAAGTCCCGACTCCGATGGAGCAAGTGCCAGCGCCCGCTGTAGAGCCCGTCCAGACCGAGGAGGCCTCGGAGCTGGAGATTCCTGAGGAAACCGCCGACGAAAAACTCGCACGCTACAAAGCGGCGCAAGCAGCGATCCGTAAAGCCCATTTTCTCGAAGATGGGGAAGACTTTGCCGAAATGTCAGTGCAATCTTTGCTCGATCGAAAAAGCAGCAGTGACGCCGAGGAAGGGACAGAGCCCAACCCTGCAGCGCCTGAAAATAGCAACTCGCCCCAAATCGAATCCGCACGCCAAAGCCTGACGCGGTTTATCGGCGCGGCATTGACGCCGGTGGTCTCGACGCCCGCGGGTATGGACGCCTATACCCGTTTCGGTATCACACTCTACGTCGCGGGAGCTGCGGAGCGGGTTGGTCATGAAAATCAATTGGCCCCGGTGCAGACGAATGAGCTAATAGCCGATCAGATACAGCTCCTTGGTCATAAACCGGAAATCGCCGAGGGTTTCGCTCGAAATATCGACGAGTATCTGACCAATCCGAAGTATTTACGAATGTATGATGCGGGTCGATCTGCGATGGCGGGGCAACTCGAGGATCCATCGACGGTCCCGGCGATGTCCGAGGCCCTGACGAATTGGAGCCAACCAAGTGGTCAAGCCGACGAGCCCGAGCAAAGTTTGGTCGTGGTCATGTTCACCGACATCGTCGGGTCTACAGCGCTAGGTCAGGCCCATGGAGATGCGGAAGCGATGGAGCTATTGCGCACCCATAACCGGATCGTTCGCGATGCCCTCGGCAAATTCGGCGGCAGAGAGGTTAAGCATACGGGTGATGGGATTATGGCCTCTTTCTCTGTTGTCGCCAGTTCGGTCGAAGCGGCGATCGAAATTCAATCCGCGATCGCGCACCATACCGCATCGCACCCCGAGCCTGCGTTGCAAGTCAGGATCGGAATCAATGCCGGCGAACCTATTCGTGAGGGCGGTGATTTTTTCGGCACACCGGTCCAGCTTGCGGCGAGAGTCCTCGATCAAGCGGGTAGCGGAGAGATCGTGGTCACGCAAGTGGTGAACGAGCTGTGCCAAGGCAAGGATTTTTCATTCGATAAGATCGGCGACGTCACGCTGAAGGGATTTAAGGAGCCCGTCCCGATTTACCGGGCCGGCACTTAGTCACAAATCGTCCGGAGCGCTTGCCAGTCCGCATTGGTCATCGCGGGAGTACGCGCGGGCAGGCCCTGCGATCTTGCTGTTTGGATGCGGTCTTCAAGAGCGGGATGGGTGGCTAAATATTTCACGACCCCCAAATCCTTACCCTTGGACTCTTTCTGTAGCTTCTCGAAAAAACTGGCAAACCCGGCGCTACCGATACCGGCTTTATTCAGCATCGCGACAGCCACGTCGTCCGCTTCGGCTTCGTTCTTGCGAGAATAGGACGCGGTCGCCAATTGCAGCGCGAGACCCGACACGATTTCGCCGGTGGAGCCTGAGAATCCGGTGAGCACGGTGATAAGCGTCGACCAGCCATAGGCGTGGATAAGCGCTTTTGTCGGATGCCGTTCGGTGACATGACCCATTTCATGCGCAAGCACACCGGCCACTTCTTCGGCCGAGTCCGCCTTTTCGATCAGTCCACTTAACAACACCACATGTCCGCCGGGTGCGGCGAACGCATTGACGGTTTTGCTTTCGATCACACGAACCTTGAACCGGTATGGCGTCGTGACTGTGGCGTTCAGACGGTCGGTCAGGCGTTGCAAGGCGGCGCTGCCCCGGGGATTCGTACAAAACTCGTCCTTTGTACCGAGCAATCCGGCCACCGCAGTGACCACATCCGAACCGAGCTTTTCCTCCCATGCCATGGGGATGGATTTTGCCAGTGGGCCTGCGAACTGTGGCAATCCATAAACGACAAATACTACGAATGCGGCCAATACCGTGCCGATGATCGCGAAACGGCGTTTGTCCCGGAATGAGACCGGGTTACGTTTCAGGTGCGGTGAATTCTGTTCTAAATGCGAAAGGATCGAGTGGTCGTCGACCGTTAGTCGCGCACCCTCGACGGAGCGATTGAGGAGCCGGACCGGTCGGTCATCGCTTACGGCTTCCGCCAAACCGATCTCAGCCCAAGCCCACTCTGCGAGCATTGTGCGGTTAGGGTCTTCGATCCGCACGCCCACGGGAGTCCAGACGATCTCAACCGCATGCTGAGCCGCGGTTTCGCCGTCATTATATTTAGCCGGTAATCGGGTCATGCCGCATGAGGTTGGTCAAAATGCGTCAATATCAAGCGCATCCGCCAAACCTTCGCCCGTAGATGGTTTGGCTTGCTGGCTTTGCAATAATTTTTCGGGTGAAATTTCACCCTCGAGAATCAGGCATTCGAAAAATTTCAAGAAATGCCGGTGTACCAGGATGATCGGAACGAACAAGTAAGCGATGACGAAAAAGACGCCTAAGAGCGTCGCGATTTCGTGGCCTTTGGGGGTTAACATCAATCCCAATATGATTGAGATCGCAATGAATGCGCACACAATAATCGGTAGGTAAATTTGGATGATATTCCAGACGGAAAGCGTCGATTGCGCGGAAATGTCGAGGAAGCGAGTGTTGCCGACAAAATGACGAATTGAGACGGCCCGATACCAAATCGTCGTAACGGGAAGCACGCTGAAAAAAATTACGACGGCCATGAGGTAGGGATAAATATTGGCGATGTAAGACATCTGAGGATTCTGTGACTGAAGCCCGGCGAGAGACGTTAATTGATCCAGGAAAATCACGATTATGCCGGTCGCGATTAGAAAACTCACGACGAGGCAAATTATCCAAGCTTTCATAAGAGCTTTGGTGTTTCCGTCGAAGTCGAAGTTCACCCTTCCGAAGGTGGTATTTTCGATCCGGTAGCGGAGCAATGCGACCTGCATGTAAGGGTAAAGCAATCCTGCCGAAGCGAGTGTGAGCAGCGTATAAAGTACCGCCCTGTTGGCAAATGTTATGGATGACCCTTCCATGGCGCCGCGAATACCGCGCCAAGTCGTTCGGCTGATGCGATAACGTTGTGCGCGGTAAACCGCGATATAAAAAAGGTAGAAGAATAACAGGCCGAAAATCACCTGGATAACGACCGGGCCCAACGGATGACTGATGACAAGGAACTGTAGCGCGGTGATGCCCAAAGATACGGGGATCAAAACGCAGAGGATGATTAGAAATCCGAGAAAGAGTTCGGTGCCGGTGCCGGTATATTCAAGCGGCTGGCCTGCGAAGGAAATTCGGCTCCAGAGATATCGTCGGATCTTCGTTTTGCCCCAAAATCGATAGATGCCGACAGTCAGCACGGATAGCAACAGGTTGAGCAGTACAATTGGAAAAAGCTCACCAAGCCTTCCCGAGTATGTGGCGGCGTTTTGTTCGTCGAATGCGATCGAGGGCGGTTCGGGAGTGCCCCCGTCATCACCGTCAATACGCACGTAATCGGACATACGCTCCCTGCCATGGAATTTTCTAACGGCCGGGATTATCGCTGGTTGTGCGGTATTCGGCAACGTGGCGGCCCATCCGGATGGACCCGCGCGCGCCATTGATATAGGAAGGCGCAAGGCTCTTTCTAATTAAGGAGATGCTTCCAATGGCTGCAGCGACATTCCCCGCCCTCGTGCTCAGCGAAGCTGACGACAAGGTTACCCATTT
>DLVK01000549.1:0-4412 GCA_003444235.1 Rhodospirillaceae bacterium | reverse complement strand
CTGTGAATGGCCAGCCATACTTCTTAATCCACTCGAAAAATCTCGATTCTAAGATCGGTTGCGAACTCCTTACGAAATAGGTCACTATATCCAGCGTAAGGCTCACCAGCTTATACCAGATATAGTATTCGGAATGACAGTCCTAACGCAGTTGTTTACCGCGTCAATATGGCGAGAATTGGGCGACTTTTGCCGATTTCGGGGTTATTTCGAAGGTCAAACGCCGGTCCGACCGAGACCGTTCGGTTTAACTACGCACCCTGACCGTACTAACGCCCAGTTTACCGGCGTCACGCTGCAATAATTCGACCTGCTTGTTATCCAAAGCAGTACCGGCGGAGAGCAATTTCTGCCCCTTTCCCGACACCACGTCTTCAGCCAACACATGGCCGATTTGCACATCGTTGACATCTATCCAACCCTGCTCCGCCGCCTCGGCCTGTGCTTCCGACGCAGCATCGGTTTCTCCGTCACCGGAAACATCGAGCCCCATGGCACGCTCTTCCTCACGAAGCTGAACCCGAGCTGCCTCGATCGCCTGCAATGCCGCTTCCTTGTCGACCGGCGGCGCTTCGAAGGGGTCGTTAGATGTCAAAACGCGTGCGATTTCGGTGGTCAAATCCATGGCCGAAACCGGTTTGCCGAGAAATCCGTTGGCTTTCAATATTTGAGAGGCTTCGATCATCGGGTCTTCCGTATGCCCCGTCAGCATAATTATCGGCAGGTCGACGGGCGCATCGGTGAGCCCGGACCGGATTGCGGCCAAAAGCTGCAGGCCATTGAGAGGTTCCATATTGATGTCGCAAATCAGTAGATCCACCATGCCTTCTTCAAATTTGTCGATCGCCTTTACCCCATTTTCGGCGACAAGCACTTCCCGGCAGCCATTTTGCCGGAGTACGCCTCTTACCAGCTCAATCATGAACGAACGGTCTTCGGCAATTAAAACCGTCAAATTCGTGAAAGCGACTTGGTCGTTAGGCATTGTCTTCTCCTAAACCGGTTATGAAATCACATACCCGGCTCATTTCGACTTGAAATTTGGGCATCGTGGCATGGATGGTTTCCCAATCATGACCGGCCCCAGCTTTTTCTATCTGCTCCGCATAATCACCCAGCTTGGCTGCTCCAATCGCCCGGGTCGCCCCTTTAATACCGTGCGCAATTTTGCCCACTTGCTCCACTTCATCAGCCGCCATGGCTGCTTCGAGTTCCTTAAGATCGTTGTGATTGGTGATCTGGAACCGTTTCAGAGTAGCCAAAATTGTAGGCCAGTCATCGCCGACGATACTTTCCAAGATGCTGAGATCGAGCACACCCTTGCCACGCGAAGCTATATTCGAGGTTTGGGTGGCATCGCCGTCACTCTGGACTTGCTTTTGCGGCAAATCGGCGGGCAAACGTAGTTCGGCTGCCGCCGGCAAATGTTCGCTCAGCTTCGCATCGAGAAGTTTGGTGCTGGCCGGTTTTTGCAAAAAATCCGTCATTCCGGCGTCGAAGCATTTTTTACCGTTGGAATCGAGTGTGCCTGCCGTCAATGCAACGATCGGGAGCGGCGTATCCCATTCGCCCTCATTCGCTCGAACCTGAACAGCGAGTTGGTATCCATCCATCTGGGGCATCTGACAATCGGTCAGCAATAATCCGTAGTGGTTCGGATTCGCTTGCAACAAGTCCCAGGCTTGTTTTCCATCTTCGGCAAACTCGGCGGCAAAGCCGAGCCGGGCCAACTGCCGGGCCAGCAAACTCCGATTGGTTTCGTCGTCGTCGACTGCAAGAATTAGAAGACCGGCCTCGGCAGCTGTTTTGAAATCAGGTGCGATATAGCGCGCCATAAGAAATACCCTGCTTCATACCCGGCAATTGTTGAACTATCGCGATTGCTTGTGAGGATTTTAGGGGAAAATTCACTTGTAAGACCAGATTTGTATTTGGTTAGCCATAAATTATATCTGACTACGGCCCTTCGTGGATACGCACTTCGGTGATTCCGAAGGCCCGACCCTGCTCTTTCAGGAGTTTGACCTTGGCACTCGACAATTCGATTCCTTTGGAGAGTAGCTTTCTACCATCCCCCGCGATCACATCTGCCGCCAACACATCGCCTGCATTCAATTTATCAACCGAACGAAGATGCGTCCTACCAGCAATCCTGACTGGTGCCGAAACCGACGGCTTGCTCACCTTGCGTTTGCGCTTACGTTTGTCCTGTGAACGATATACGTGGCCGATATAGCGCAAATCCTCCTCTTCATCCTCTTTTTCTATGGCTTTGTTTTTGACCTTGGCCTCGTTCAATCCCTGGAGAATGTGCTCCTTGTTCAAAGGCGGAATTTCCAGAGGCGCGTCATCTGAAAGCACCCGGGCCACCTCTGCGGAAAGCGAATTCCACGACATCGGCTTCGGCAGGAAGCCGTTCGCCGCGAGTCCCTTCGCCGCGGCCCGCATCTCGAAATCTATATGCCCGGTAAGCATGATTACCGGCAGTTCCTTGTCGGCATCGGTGACACCAGCGCGGATTGCGGCCAACAGTTGAAGCCCGTTAAACGGCTCCATTGCAATATCGCAAATTGCAAGGTGGTAGAGGCTTGAATTGAGTTTCTGAACCGCCTTGACGCCGTTCGGGACGATATCCACGCGGTCCGCACCGAGACCACGCAAAATTTGGCTGACCAGTCCGGCCATGAAGAAGTGATCTTCTACGACCAGAATGCGTAATCCCTTGGCGATGGAGTTCTCAGAAAACATGGCTTTTTCTCAAACCAGTTCTGCCGCCTATCGGCATATCCTGTCGAACCTACGCAACGGCGATCAGCCCTGCAGTGACGCTTATCATATGATCGCTATCACAGGTTTTAAAGCGACATTTAGGCGCGCTCGGGAAGGGTGGCAGCCAGTCTGCCGCCAACTCGCACCGGCTCGATCCGCGTGGCGAGCCCGGTTGCAGTATCTGTTTCGACATAGGTTCCGCATAGAGTTGCTTCACCCTCCGATGGCGCCAATCTTTCCCGCGGAATCTTGCGGTGAAAATTGGCAATCGAATTCTCTTTTCTCATTCCGATGACCGAATCATAGTCCCCGCACATGCCGGCATCGGTTTGATAACCGGTGCCTCCAACAAGAACGTGCGCATCCGCGGTCGGCACATGGGTGTGAGTTCCAACTACAAGACTCGCATGGCCATCAGCTACATGGCCAAGTGCCATCTTTTCGCTTGTCGCCTCACCGTGAACATCGACAACTAACGCGTCAAACCCTGCCGACTTCGGCGTCCCAGGCGGAAGTTCATCCTCGAGCGCTTGGAACGGATCATCCAGCAATTCCATGAACAGACGGGTCATTATATTGACGACCTTTATTTTTCGGCCCGATCCATCCTGAAAAATGCCGACACCTCTTCCCGGTGTTTGCGGTGGAAAATTGAGCGGACGTAGGACCCTTTTCTCCTGCTCGAGATAGGGAATGATTTCCGGCTTATCCCAACTATGATTTCCACCCGTAATCACATCGACGCCAACCTCGAACAGTTCTCGGCAAATCTTTTCGGTGAGGCCAAAACCGTGAGCTGCGTTCTCACCATTAGCGATAACGAAATCCGCCTTGAGGTCACGGCGAAGCGCCGGCAATTCTTGAAGCACCACCGCACGGCCGCTTTTCGCAACGATATCGCCCAAAAACAAAATCTTCATGATTGTCCGTTCAGTGTACCCTATCGCATTTCCAGACGCCCAATTCGGTGGCGATCCAATCGAGCTTTTGATCGGTCGCAACTATTGGCACGCGGTCTATTTGCTGGCCCGAAAAGGCGATTCCGATGGCAGTTATGTGCCCGTCTTTGCGCAATGCCGCAAGCGTACGGTCGTAATACCCGCCACCGTAGCCCAACCTTCCGCCGGAGCTATCGAAAGCCAGCAGCGGCACCAAAAGCACTTTGGGGCATATCTCCGCTGCATTGGTGCTCGGTTCCTTGGTGTGGTGGAGGCCGTCCTTCAATTCATCGCCCGGCCGCCAGCGGCGAAAAACTAGCGGAGATTTGGATTTCACTATTGCCGGCAATGCCAGTTCGAGCCCCGATTTAGCCAATAATTCAAATGACGGACGCAAATCCATTTCGTCGCCGATTGGCCAATAGCCGGCAATGGTTTCGATATCGCGATTTTTGAAATGGTCGATTAAATGTGCCGCCAAAGCACCGGCTGCCGCGTGCGCTTCGTTTTGCAAATTCGCCCGACGCGCCTTGGCTTCCGCACGTAGGGACGTTTTACCATCCGTAGTCGCGCTCATCTGAAGTTTAAGCACCGCCGCGACGGCCGTTGGTCGGGTACATCCTCATGGGACCTGGATAACCAGGTGGGCACCGTATGCCGAAGCCACGACTCCGACAGTGACAGTTCCCTGAGAAACGTTATCGC
>DLVK01000450.1:0-5688 GCA_003444235.1 Rhodospirillaceae bacterium | reverse complement strand
GAAGGCGGTCGCGTCGTCTTTGAAGTATTGCACGATGGTGCCCGGCTCGGGCCCTTGATACAGAATCTTGGCCTTGCCTTCGTAAATCTGGCGGCGGCGGGTCATAACGGATGCTCCGGCTGAACGGCCCATTTATCTGGGCGCATGGGTTTCGAAATTTGATATAGCATCGCCGGGGAACGGGACAAATTAAATCCACACATTGACGTGCAGTGCTTCTCCTCAGGCATGAGTAATTAATTTTAGAGGCGTTAACTGATTTGAGTTAAGGGTTTGTAAAAGAAGGACTAACCCTCATCCTCGGAGACTGTTTAAAACGATGGAAAAACTGCGATTGCAGATTTGTGAACGCGGTGTTGGTGTCGGGGCAGTGTAAAATTCCGCTCCTCGTTGGAACCAATTCACGGGCGATTCGGTCCACGTTCAGGCCTGTTGTTCGGTCAAATCGCTCCAAAGCATGTTTGGTCCCCGACCGGCGGCGCGGCGCCCGAGCTCCACGGCCCACATGCTGTCCGAGCCGTATTCCGCCCGCCAGCACCAAAGCCGGCGGGTAAAGAAATTGAGCATATGCTCATAGGTAAAGCCGATGGCGGCGTGAACCTGGTGCGACGTTTCCGCCGCGAGCGTAGCGGTTCCACCGGCAATTACCTTGGCGACCGCAATTTCGAAACGGGGGTCGCCACGGTCGGCGGCACGGCAGGCGGTTTCTGCCGCCATGGTCGATTGCGCCACGTGGGCTGCCAGGCTCGCCAATTGATGCTGAACCGCCTGAAATTTGGATATCGTTCGGCCGAAAGCTTCGCGTTCCAGCGCGTAGTCGACCGACATGTCCAATACGCGCTGTGCCGCACCTGATATCTGAGCCGAGCGGAACAACGCACCGTAAAGTTTGATCGTATCGCGCGTCATCTCGTAGCCAAGGGGCTCGCTGACGGAACTCACCGACGCGCCATCGAATTTGATCGTGTCGCGGGGCTCCTGCGCCATGTTGCGGTCGTTGGCGATATCGCCCGTTCCTTGGGGCACGATAGCTGCGCGAAGTGCACCGCCCGCATCCGCGATTGCCACCGTGTGAGGAGCCTGCGCTCCCCAGGGGGTGTGTGACGCGGTGCCCGTAAGTTGCCAGCCTGACCCGTCTTGGGTCAGCCGGAGCATATTTTCATCTCGGCATTCGAGCAGGCTGAGCGGCCCCGATGGAATATCGAGGCCAGCCTCTGCGGTGAGCCAGCCGGCAAGAACAGTTTCGGCGAGGGGGACCGGAGCCGCATGGTAACCGGCCGCATAAATGATCTCATAGGTATCGGAAAAGCTCGCGCCGACACCGCCTTTTGCTTCCGGCACGAGCGGCTGGGTAAGACCGTTTTCTTCCAGCGCATCCCACAATGCTTGCGGCCACTCTCCCGCCTCGGCGCCCTCCAACATTTCGCGCGTGACCAGGTCGCCGAAAAGACGATTGACGGATTCTTTGAGTATTTCAGTAAGTTCACTCATATCGACGGCTCCCCTAGCGCAGTCCCATGCGCTTGGCGATGATGCCTCGCAATACTTCGCGTGTGCCTCCTCGGAGCGAGAAGGAGGGGGCGACCATATTCAGTTTTGCGTATGTCTTTTCCAATTCCGATCCGTTTTCCAATCCGGCTTCAAGGCCGAACAATTCGTGGGCCGTGCGTGGGATCGATTGCTCGAAATTGACGCCGATTTCCTTAATCAACGACCCCTCGAAAGCGGGGTCTTCTCCCGCCTGTTGCATGCTGGCGACCGAGAGCGACATTTGTCTGAGGCTTGCCAGGTTGGCAACCATTTTACCGATTTCGACGGCGGCCCGTTCCCCCGGACTCTGGGAAGCCGAGCGAACCACTTCGTTCATCAGCGCTTGGCTCGACATGTAACGCTCAGGCCCGGCACGCTCGAATGTAAGTTCGGTCAACACTTGGTGCCAGCCATTGTTCTCTTCGCCGATCAGCGCATCTTCGGGGAGCAGCACGTCTTCGAAAAAGACCTGGTTGAAATCATGGCGGCCGGCGAGGTTGATCACCGGACGTATACTAATTCCATCGGTATTTCTGAGGTCAATGAGAAATTGCGAGAGGCCTGAATGTTTTTCGGCCTTGGGGTCGGTACGGAAGAGACCGATCATGTAATGAACCATGTGGGCCCGCGAGGTCCAAATTTTCGATCCATTGAGAAGCCAGCCGCCGTCGACCTTTTCCGCTTTGCTGCGAACCGCGGCCAAATCCGAACCGGTGTCGGGCTCGCTCATGCCGATGCAGAAATAGCATTCGCCTTTGGCGATGCGGGGCAGGATGTCGAGGCATGTTTCCTCCGAAGCAAACCTCATCAATAGGGGACCCGATTGCCGGTCGGCGATATGGTGGAGTGTGATTGGGGCACCGGCGGCGAGAAATTCCTCTTGCACCACATAGCGCTCCAGCATTGTGCGTTCCTGCCCGCCGTATTTTTTTGGCCAAGTCAAACCAATCCAGCCCCGTGCGCCGATCTTTTTGGTGAATTCTTCATCGGCCTCGCTCCAGCTATTAGCGCGGTCCGATGGAGACAAATGCGCCAACTCCTCGGTTAGAAATTCGCGTACCTCGCGGCGGAGCGCGTCAGCCTCCGGCGGCAAATTGCAGGGTTCGTAGTGAATGCGATCCATTTAATCGTGTCCGGTTGGTTTTTATTAGCGGGAGTTATAACGCAACGGGTGCGTAGTCGGTATGGTCCGGTGCACCGGGAGCGAACAGAAAAATATCTTCGGTTTCACCGCCTTGGCGTAGTTCAGGCGAGGCGAGTGCCATCAGGCTCGACGAGACGGTGCCGTAATTGTCACCCCGGTCGATGCACATAGCACTTGTGAGATCGTCAGGGTGACCGAGATCGGGGCATGCCAGCAACTTGTGCCAGCTGTCCCACTCTTTGGTTTCCGGGTCTGGATGTTCCGCCTCCTCGAACAAGGGCAGGTAGTGTTTGATCCGTTCGCTCGCGGTGTCGTTGATGTCGCGGCTGGTCAGCATTGAAAGACCGTCCGGAACCGTATGACGCGATATTTCACCGGTGCGTGCCGTGTTGGCGATCCAAAACGCATTGGTATTGTCGGCGACGACAAGGTTAAAGCTGCGATAGGCCTCCGGATTAAGCTCGGCCATGGCATCGGCCGCTTCCGAGGCTTCGGTGAATTCCAAGGCTTCCAACACCAGTTCTCCGCGGCTGCGTTTGTCAGGCGCAGGACCTAGACTGCCATGGCGATTGAGGATCGCTGCAACGACTCCGTAATCGTTTATGCCAAGCCAACTTCCATCGGCGAGCTGATCGCGCCCCGCTAGTGTTTCCGGTCTGTCCGGCCAATGACGGGCCGGTGGGTCCCAAGGCCGCAATTTGGATTCGTCGCGATTTGCGGCGATCAGAACCGGCCAGTCGTGGCCCGGTCGGCGCAGGATGACAAGGGTACACATCTAGACAATGGTGCCGTCGGTGAAAGGGAGTGGCGTCTTATCATGGAAACCGGCGAAGGGGGAAGGGAATGCTGGAATTGGACAGGAAAGGAGGCTATATCGTGGCCATAATTTGACCGGCGCTCAGCGTCACATCGTTCCGGGGAAATCCATTATGCCATTATCCGACCGCGAAAAGGCCTTTGAGGCCAAGTTCCAAAAGGATCAGGAATTGCAGTTCAAAGTTAACGCCAGGCGCAACAAATTGCTGGGCTTGTGGGCGGCGGAGAAGATGGAAATGTCCGGTGGGGATGCGGAAGCATATGCCAAGGAAGTGGTCGCAGCCGATTTCGACGAACCCGGGGAAGACGACGTCGTACGCAAGGTATTGGCTGATTTGGAGGGTAAAGGTCTCGATGTTTCCGAGCACGTTGTTCGACGGGAAATGGACTCCTTTCAGGAAGAAGCCAAAAGTCAGTTTATTGACGAAGAGGGTTAATTCCGACCGGCTCTAATTCTTCGGTTTCGCTTCACCAACGAAATCTACGAAAACGATTTGCAGAGAGTACGCGCAGGGTGATGCTTCGCCCGCGCCAGTTTCCTTGACGTGTCCGGCGCTGGAGACTATGACACCAGCCTCTTGATCGCGCGCATTTTTGTAGGCGCGCGTTCCGGCGGTGGCTGTAGCTCAGTTGGTTAGAGCGCCTGGTTGTGGCCCAGGAGGTCGGCGGTTCAAATCCGCTCAGCCACCCCATTTTTTCGAATAATCGGACTTTAACTGATCTGGTGGGCGATGAAATTCGCTGCCGCTTCGGCGCAGGTAACCGCTTCGGTGGCTGCTGCGTGATAGCCGTCGCCGGGCACCGTTACGAGTTCGGACCCGGCGATCTTTTCCTGCCAATCCTTGGTGACCTGAATCGACCGGCGCGCATTGTCCGATGCGATGACCAGCGTCGGACAGGCGATCTTCGACAGATCTTCCCGGGCGTCGATCGAAGAAACGAATTTGAAGAAACCGATCTGAGTCGAGCGTGCGGTCTGGGCCATGGTCTCGATCCACCAGTCTTTCATCGTCTGCGGCATGCCTTTAAGTCGTTCGTCCATGGTCATTTCAGCCCAGGCGCGGACGTCTTTCTCCTCAACCACTGCCAACCATTCAGGTTCGGTGGGGCCGACAATGGGAATGCCAATTAGGGATAAGGATTTGACCAGGTGAGGGTGGCGCGTCGCGGTGCGGATGGTAACCGGGCCGGCGATTTTCGCGCCGATCAAGTGCACGCCGCCGGGGGCTTCGGCTTCGATCAGGGTTGCCACGTCATCGGCCAAACGGTCAAGCGACCAGGCGTAGTCTTCGTCCATCGGCGTGGAGTCGCCGTAGCCCCGTTGGTCCATTCGGATCACGCGCCCGAGACGCGCCAGATACGGCACCCAACGCACCCAGACCTTGGTGCATTCGGCAACCCCGTGGACGCAAAGGATTGTTTCTTTGCTGTCGGTGGGTTCCCACGGCCAGGTGAAGTCGTCGATTACGTAGTTGATTTCGGTCTTGGGTTCGACGGTAAGTTTCGGCATCACGTTCTCCGCTTTCGGAGGATTATAGCATGGCCAATGCCGGGTTGAGATTCGGCGACAGTTTGTAAAAGCTTGCACAGGTCATTGCCCGTGGCGCCAACACTCCCGCACATGATCGTTCACGAGCCCGGTCGCCTGCATATAGGCGTAAATAATCGTCGAGCCGACGAAGTTCATGCCGCGTTTCTTGAGGTCCTTGGAGAGCGCGTCGCTTTCCGGAGTTGTGACGGGAACTTCCTTTAGCGTCTCCCAATCGCCTTTAAGGGGAGCACCGCCGACGAAGTTCCAAAGATAAGTGTCGAAGGAGCCGCATTCTGTTTGGATATCCAGAAACACCCGAGCATTGCGCCGGGTCGAGGCGATCTTGAGGCGATTTCGGATGATCGCCGGGTTTTCCCGCGCAGCCTCCAGCTCCCCATCGCTCATGCCGGCAACCCGCTCAATCTCGAACTCGTAGAACTGCGCCCGATATCCGTCCCGTTTCAGCAGCACCGTTTCCCAGCTTAATCCCGCCTGGGCCCCTTCGAGAATCAGCATTTCGAACAGCGCCCGGTCGTCGTGACAGGGCACGCCCCATTCGGTGTCGTGATAGACGGCGTAGATGTCCTGGCCCGGTTTGTTGCCGAAACAGCGGCGCCTGCCGTCCGGGCCCTCGGGGAGGGAGGCGGCGACCGTCATCTGTTGGAAG
>DLVK01000546.1:0-8210 GCA_003444235.1 Rhodospirillaceae bacterium | reverse complement strand
CCAAGCTAGCGACATCGCCAAAGGCGACTGGATCGACCGCAAGATACCGAACAGCCTGATACCCTACTTTCGGCTAGCCCGAGTCGACCGGCCGATCGGAGCCTGGCTGTTGGCGATTCCCTGCTGGTGGGGCGTTGCCCTCGCCTTCATTTCGATCACCGGCGCATCGGCTTACGAAGCGCTCATGTTCGCGCCGCTATTCTTGATCGGCGCGTTTTTGATGCGAGCGGCGGGATGCACCTGGAACGATATTTTGGACCGAGACATCGACGCCAAGGTCGCACGGACCGCGACCCGTCCACTTGCAAGCGGCGCGCTTAGCGTATTGCAGGCGGTAATTTTTATGGTTCTGCTGATGCTTCTGGCGGCAACCATTTTATTGGCGGTCAATAATTTCACGAAAATTCTGGCGGTGTCGTCGCTGTTCCTGGTCGCGCTTTATCCGCTGATGAAGCGAATCACTTACTGGCCTCAGGCGTTTTTAGGGCTGACATTCAACTGGGGTGTGCTGGTCGGCTATGCGGCAATCACCGAAAACCTGATGCCCGCCGCCTTGGTACTTTATGCGGGCGCATTCTTCTGGACCTTGGGCTACGACACCATCTACGCCCATCAGGACAAAGAAGACGATGCACTGGTCGGGGTTAAATCGACCGCGCTCAAGTTCGGCGATCAAAGCAAAATCTGGATCGGCGGATTCTATGCCGCTGCGATCATTTGTTTTGCCATCGCCGGCTACCTTGCCGATCTCAGCCTGCTTTTTTACATCGCGCTGCTCGGCCCGGCGGGCCTGCTGCTTCTGCAAGTGCGCGGCGTTGACCTCGACGACCCGCAAAATTGTCTCACCCATTTCAAAGCCAATACGCGGGTCGGACTCTGGCTGCTGGCGGTGATTTTGATCGGCCGACCGTTTTAATCCGATGTTCCGTCCGTGAAGAGCTCCCCCGATTTCATCCGCGAGAATACAGCACTCGAATCCCCGCCGCTGGTGCCGGAAATAGAGCTTCATCTCGCAAACGAGGGCTACCCGCTTTGGCAAAAGACGTCAGATCAACTCGAAGAGATGGGTCTGCCGCCGCCTTTCTGGGCCTTTGCCTGGGCCGGCGGCCAAGCGCTGGCACGCTATATCTTCGACAATCCGGAACTCGTTGCCGACCGAAAGGTGCTCGACTTCGGATCCGGTAGCGGCATCGTCGCCATCGCCGCCGCCAAGGCCGGCGCTTCACATGTCACCGCCAGCGACATCGACGCCTATGCCATCGCAGCAATGGAAGTGAATGCGGCTGCCAACGAAGTCGAATTTGAAATCACCGACGACGACCTCACCGGGACCGAGTGCCTATGGGATACGGTGCTCGCCGCCGATGTCTGCTACGAGCAACCGATGTCGGGCACCGTCACCGATTGGCTAAGGGCGCTGGCGAAACACGGCGCCGATGTCCTGATTGGTGACCCGAGACGGATGTACCTGCCGAAGGACGGCCTCGAACAGCTCGCCAAATACTCCGTAAAGACGAAGACGCATCTGGAAGATACGGATTTGCTAAATGCCCAGGTGTGGCGGGTGGTCGCGGACTAGCTGCGAGGGGCAATGGTCAATTTGCAGGCTCTATCTCCAATTCCCATAAATGCGGTTCCAGTACAATCGTATGACACCGAATCAACCTTTTCTATTTTCAAAGGCATACTTACTCCCGCAAACTTGGCCAACGCTGCTTGAGCGGCCTCAAAATTCGATTTCTGAACCTCCGGCAAACTGCTGAAGGTGATTTTTCGGCTTAGTGGATTTTGGTCGAGAAAAAACTGCCCGATATAATGGGCTTCTCCAGAATTCACACGAAAGCTAACCGTCGGTTTGGGTTCGAGCCAACTATCTACATGGCCATCCTTGAGAACAATTTGCCATAGGAAATAGGTGCCGGGTTTCAACGAAAATACTTTGTAGTGCTGAGTACCCTTTAATCTTTTCAGAACATCTGAAAATTTAGTATCGAATTTCAATCTTGGGCGAGTTTTGTGAAGATCGTTCGGTGGGCTGGACTTTGCATCATGTTTTGCCCAAACGAATTGGGGCAATGCTTCAATGCTTTTTCCAAACTTCAATCCCATTACGATCACGGCCGTATCGGATTTCGCCGAAAACGTATCTGACTTCTCGATTTGCCCGTCCGAAACGCAAGCACTAACAAAAACAAATCCGAAAGCGAAACAGATTAATATGCCAGTTCGCCAAAATTTTTTCGTCGTTAAGGATTTTTCGCTATTTGACCTTACAAGTATCGCCAAGACCTAATACCCCTCCGCCGCAATCGAATTTCACGAAGCTGATTTTTGCGGCCGAAATCTTCGGTGCATTTTTCACTTTAGCGTAAAGAGCATTTTGGGCATTCGTTGACCCTTCAGCATCCGGAATCTTATCGAATGAGAATTTCGGCGCCGAAAAACTTTTTTTACTGAACCCAATTCGCCCTAGGTAAATTGCTTGGCCGCTCGCTATGCGAAATTTAGGAGCGCCGGATTTAAAATTGGTTTCCGTACCGTCGCGACCAAAAGCGGTACCGTCGTTGGCAACAACTTGCTGTAGAAAGTAATCGCCGGGGTCGAGTTCAACCACAATATAAACAGACTTGTTCTGAAATCCACTTGCCGTGTATCCCCCCCCAAGCAAAAATGCCCCCAATCCAGCACCTTTGCCAACGGGCGGGTCTGCTATCTTGAAAGTATCAAACTTCCCGGTTTTAGCGTCGTATCGACGCCAGATGAATCGTGGCAAAATACTGACCTGAGAACCGTAATCGACCCCAAAAACAAGCCAGCCGGTTTGGGCGGAACTGGAATGAAAAACGCTTCCCTGATGGACACCACCCGATTGGCAGCCTCCCAAAACCAATACCAAGGCAAAAACTAAAATCAGCCTAATTCGCATATTCTATCTCCCCAATAACGGGAAAGATCATACACGGCGATTAAGCCTGGTAGCAATCAATGCTTCGCGCCTCGGCGTCGGCACGCTGCGTCCCCCTAAATCGTCCCCAAATCCGCTTCGAGGATATTCACCGGGTAGGAAAACGGTGTCGCCTTGGCGCCAATAATTTGGATTATGGCGTGACGGAACGCTTCGTCGGCGACGAGGCGTTGGACGAAGGCGTCCGGGTCTTCCGAGGCACCCAGTTTTTGTCGCAGCGTTTCCAGCATGTTGGCGGTGGTGGCGCTGCCATAGGGGCGATCCGCGGCAACAACCGCTTCGAGACCGGTCGCTGCCCCATCCAGTGTCAGGCTACCTTGGCGCCCCACATAGAGATACACCGCTTCGAGCGGCTCGCCTCGCTCCAAAACGAGCTGGACCTGCTCGATCTCGCCGAAATCGTAGTTGCCCTCGGTTTCGTGCATGATCTGCAGTTGATCATCGTCAAGCCAGGTTACCGCGAGTTTGACCTTCACTCCCGGTGCGTGCTGCAGCATCGCCGGCACCGCACCGTATTGGCTGATATGGGCAGCATAGACCACATCGAAATCGGCGAGCCTGGCGTATTGCACCGCGATCGGCTCGGCGCCGGTACCGTTGTATTTGCGCGCAAGCTGTTCCGGGGACCGGTTCGAGCCCACCGCAAGCACCGGCCAACGCCCTTCTATCAACTCCGGATCGAAAGGCTGCAGGTCGCGTGGATCGTCATCCGGGTCCCAAACATAGGATTGCGCCGGCGCCCAATAGGGATAATCACGCGCCCGCGCCAGGACCGAATCTTTGTCGTCTTGATCGCTCATGGAGTTTCATCTTTGCCAGTTTCCCGCCGCGCTCGGCAATCAAAATTTCACCTTGCTCCGCTTTTCGCCTAATTTGCCTGCCATGAGCTACGACTCTTTGAGAGATTTCATCGCCGACCTGGAACAGGCCGGCATGCTGAACCGGGTGACCGAACCGGTCTCGCCGAATCTGGAGATGACCGAAATCCAGACCCGGCTGCTGGCCGAGAAAGGCCCGGCGGTGCTGTTCGAGAACCCGGTCCGAGAGGACGGGACAGCCTACGACATGCCGGTGCTGGTCAACCTGTTCGGCACTGTGGACCGGGTCGCCCGCGGCATGGGCCGAACGCCGGACCAATTGCGTGAGGTCGGGGAAACGCTCGCCTATCTCCGCCAACCGGAACCCCCGGGGGGATTGGGCGAGGCGCTCGAAAAGCTACCGCTTCTGAAATCTGTAATGGCGATGCGGCCGAAAACGGTCAAATCCGCCCCGTGCCAGGAACTCGTGCTCGAAGGCGGCGATATCGATCTCACCGAATTACCCATTCAGACCTGCTGGCCCGACGAGCCGGCACCGCTAATCACGTTCCCGCTGGTCGTCACCCAGGGCCCCGACCCCGACGGCAACCGGGCCGACAACTTCAATCTCGGCATCTACCGCATGCAGGTTACCGGACCGAACACCACCCTGATGCGATGGCTCGCCCATCGTGGCGGGGCGCAACAAGCCGCCCGCTGGGCGGAAGAGAAATCGGAACCGATACCGGCGGCGGCGGTGATCGGTGCCGACCCGGCGACACTTCTCGGCGCGGTGACGCCGGTGCCCGACACGCTCTCCGAATATCAATTCGCCGGTCTGCTAAAGAGCAAGCGTATCGACCTCGTTGAGTGCAAAACCGTACCGCTTAAAGTCCCGGCAGCGGCGGAAATCGTCCTCGAGGGCCATGTGGATCTCAGCGATACCGCACCGGAAGGCCCCTATGGCGACCACACGGGCTACTACAACGCCCAGGAACCGTTTCCCGTCTTCACCATCTCGGCGATCACCCGCCGCAGCGAGCCGATCTACCATTCCACCTTTACCGGGCGGCCGCCGGACGAGCCGAGCGTCCTCGGCGAGGCGCTGAACGAGGTGTTCATTCCGCTCTTTCAGCAACAATTTCCGGAAATCGTCGATTTTTGGCTACCCCCCGAGGCATGCTCCTATCGGCTCGCGGTGGTTGCGATCAAGAAAGCCTATCCGGGTCATGCCAAGCGCATCATGATGTCGGTTTGGTCCTACCTCCGTCAGTTCACCTACACAAAATGGGTCGTGGTGGTGGATGAGGATATCGATGCGCGCAAATGGGACGATGTGATCTGGGCAATTTCTACCCGCATGGATCCGGCGCGCGATATCACGGTGATCGAAGACACGCCGATCGACTATCTCGACTTCGCGAGCCCTATTCCCGGCCTCGGCTCTAAGATCGGGCTCGACGCAACGGATAAGTGGCCGCCGGAGACCAAGCGGGATTGGGGCCGCGCCATTCGCATGAGCGACGACGTCATCCACAAAATCGATGAAATGTGGAAAGGGCTCGGTTTGCCCGGTGACGGCAAATCCATATGGGAGTGACAGCGGAAAATACCGAATTCGCGATCTGGTTCTTTTTGGGCCTGGTGGCGTTGTGGATCATCTTCCGTCTTCGCCGGCGCGCGCGCGAAGCGGATAATAGTTTTCGCAGCAGCCATCGCCGGATCGCCCGGCGCCTCGCAGGCGAAAATCCGAAATTCGACGCGGATGACGAGGAAGAAGAAGATATCGTTACGCAGGAAGATTGGCGACGCGGTCGCCAGCAAGTGATTTTGTGCTTCGTCGCTTTGGTGCTAATCGTGAGCTTGAGTGTCGTCAGCTGCCTACGGGGCGGTTTGTAGGCTGGGAAAGAGTGAGGGAAAGAGTGAGGAAAAGAGTGAGTAACAGAGGGAATTACAAATGAGCGACGATACGCTCGAGCGGCTGCAATCCTTGTTGAAGAAGGCCACAGCACTTGGCGCCGATGCGGCAGACGGGGTCTACCTGCGCCAGCATTCGCTGAGCCACGCTCAGCGCCTCGGAGAGATCGAAAATCTCGAACGCTCGGAAAACGAAGATCTGGGCTTGCGCGTTTTCGTCGGCAAACAACAAGCAGTGGTTTCGTCTTCCGATCAATCCCCCGATGCCCTCGACGCCTTGGCCGAACGCGCGGTGGCGATGGCAAAGGCGGTGCCCGAAGATGAATTTTGCGGCCTCGCGGAACCTGATCAACTGTCAGCCGCTAACCCCGAAGCATTGGAAATATTCGACGCCACGGAACCCGAGGCGGAAACGCTGATCGACTGGGCCAAAAGCGCCGAAGGTGCGGCGATGGCGGTGGACGGCATCACCAATTCCGAAGGCGCGGAAGCGGACTGGTCGCAAGCCGAAGTCGCGCTTGCGGCAACCAATGGATTCACCGGCACCTATCGCGGCTCGTCTTTTAGCGTCAGCGCATGCGTTTTGGCCGGCGAAGGCACCGCGATGGAACGCGATTACGACTATGCTACCGCCGTATTCATGGATGACATGGAAGACCCTGAAGAGATCGGCCGACGTGCCGGTGAACGAACGATCCGGCGTCTCAATCCACGCAAGGCGGAAAGCGCAAAGGTTCCGGTGGTCTATGAGCCCCGGGTGTCGAACTCGATGGTCCGACACTTTGCCGGTGCGATCAACGGCGGCAGCATCGCGCGCGGTATCAGTTTCCTGAAAGACCGGATGGGAGAGAAAATCTTTTCCGACGAAATCTCGATTATCGACGACCCTCACCGTCCACGGGGGCTGGCCTCGAAACCGTTCGATGCCGAAGGGCTCGCCAACGATCCCATCGCCTTTATCGAGGATGGAGTGTTGACCCAATGGGTGCTCGATTTGCGCTCGGCGCGCCAGTTAGGGCTCGCCAGCAACGGACGCGCATCGCGGGGGACCTCGTCGCCGCCGGGGCCCTCCACCACCAATCTCCACATGACCGCCGGATCCATACCGCCGGACGCGTTGATTGGCGAAATCGACGACGGATTTTACGTCACCGATATGATGGGCTTCGGGGTCAACGGCGTTACCGGCGACTACAGCCGCGGTGCTTCCGGTTTCTGGATCGAGAACGGCAAGCTTGCGGACCCGGTCAGTGAAATGACCGTTGCCGGCAATCTCAAGGACATGTTTCTGAATTTGACGCCGGCCAACGATCTGGAGTTTCGCTACGGTACCAATGCGCCGACCCTCCGTATCGACGGCATGACCGTCGCAGGGAGCTAGCGCTCTAACCCAAACGCTTCAAGCAAGCGGTCGCGGCGGCGTCCAGTTTGGAGTCCGCGTCGAGCCCGTGGAGCCGGTAAAGCTCGTCCACACTGCCCGATTGGCCGTAGCCTTCGACGCCGAGTGCGGAGACGCGGTAGGCACCGGCAGCACCGATCCAGGAAAGCGTTGCCGGATGGCCATCGAGCACTGTCACGATGGCGGCATCGCGGGCCAGTGGTTTCAGCAGTCTCTCCACATGCGAGCTGGCGCCCGGTGTCCGGTTCGCCTCGAGCCAGCCTTGATGCAACAAATCCGGCGATGTCACCGCCAACAGGCCGGCGCCTGGTACGTCTTCCAACAACGCCTCGTGAGCGGCGATCGCTTCCGGCGCCACTGCCCCGCAATAGGCGATCGCGATTTCGGCCCCCGGCGCCGGTTCTTTCAGCCAGTAGGCACCTTTAGTCACTGCCTCGATAAGTTCGGACGTCACATTGCGGGCCGGCTGATCGAGTGGCCGAGTGGAAAGACGCAGATAAACCGATCCGCCATCGTCGGCCTGCATGTGCCTGAAGCTCCACGCCATGATGATGCCAAGCTCGTCGACGAAGGCGGGCTCGAAATAGGCCAACTTGTCGAGGCCCATACCGACCAAGGGCGTATTGATCGACTGATGGGCGCCGCCTTCCGGCGCCAGGGTGATGCCCGACGGGGTCGAAACGACCATGAAACGGGAATCCTGATAACAGCCATAGAACAGCGAATCCAAACCGCGATTGATAAACGGATCGTAGAGCGTGCCGACAGGCAGCAAGCGGGCGCCGAACAGCGATTCCGAAAGTCCCATCGCGGTCAGCATCAAGAATAGATTGTTCTCGGCAATGCCGAGTTCGATATGCTGCCCCGATTGGGACTTGGCCCACTTCTGGATCGAGGCCACATCCTCTTCACGGAACACGTCCGCCTTGCCCTTGCGGTCGAATAGCCCGCGCTGATTTACCCAGCCGCCGAGATTGGTCGAAACGGTGACGTCCGGCGAGGTGGTAACGATGGCATCGGCCAATTCGCCATCGGCGCGGCCGAGATCGTTCATGATTTGGCCAAACCCCTGCTGCGTCGAATTTTGTCCGTCGCCGCCGACCTCGAATCGCTCGGGCACCTCGACCTGAGG
>DLVK01000271.1:0-11608 GCA_003444235.1 Rhodospirillaceae bacterium | reverse complement strand
TCCCGCCGCCGCCAATTCCCGACGGCGTGCGCAAGCTAAAAGGACGCGCACGGAAGGAAGCCTATGCGATGCGAGCGTTGACGCATATCGACGACTGGCTCGACACCGCAAAAGCGGCAGCCGAGTAATTTACATCCATCGGCCAATTAACCGTTTGAACGCTAAACGAAGTTCATGAAATGGTATCGGCAGTGACAACTCGGGATCGTAGGGGTCGTATCCGGCTTTCTCGAGACGACTGAGATGCCATCGCGCTTGAGCCGCACAAAACAGCGCCGGGAACGCCTCTCGCGGCAACGTTAGGTCCGCAACGTCTTCAAGCCGGGCGACCGCCACCTCAGCCAATTGTCGAACTGCCTCACATAGCTCCGGTGACGGTCGTAAAGACCGAACCATCCTTTCGGTTAACCCCGCCGCAACCATCACCTCGAGAGGAATAAAATTTCGATTTTGGCCGAAGAAATATGGTGCCGCGCGTAATAGGCCGGTCAGCCCGTACGCCGCCGCTGCCGCATCGGCCGCTTTTTCCGCTTCCTCATGGCCCGTTTCGACCACTTGCAGGACCAACCGATTGAGCGGGAGCGTCGTGTCATTCAGATAGGCCAGCAATTGTGCACTGTCCCGAAAGGGCTCATCGGATAGGTCCCTTGCCCGGCCATCGATAAGAGTTTCGAACCGCCCGCGCGATAAACCCCAACGTCCGACGGCGCCGTCCAACGCCTGCACAACCTGATGACGTCGCGGCGATCCATCGTAGATTTCGCCAATTGCATCGCGCCACCACTGCAGACGTATTTCTCCTAAGGTTGTCTCTGAAACGGTCTCGCGGGTTTTGGCGATTTCATGGTTGAAGGCAAAGATCGCCCACAGCGCCGGACGCCTGTCCGCCGGCGCGAAGAGGCTCGTGACATATGATTCATGCGCTGCCTCGCGCACCAAATCGCGGCAATAGAGATCGTGTGCCTGCCATTTCATTACCGCACCCTAGCAAAGTTTTTTCGCCAATTCAGGACGCTCGAGGATCAAACAGCCGCCCCTTCCCTCGGCTCGCGAATCCCCTTAAGGTCTTGGGTGGTTCAGGCGTTCGGATCGTGAGGCTCCGTATATGCCTAAATCTAGTGATGAATGAGGGAGAGAGTATTTCATCATGGCTGCTATTCTGACCAATTTACGTAATACGATTATTGCTGGCTTCGTGCTCGCGATAATTCCGTTCTATCTTTATTTCACCGGTACCTATGTAGGCGTCGAATTCGGCAAGTTCTTTTTCCGCTGGCTGCACGTGCTGTCAGGCGTGATGTGGATCGGCCTGCTTTGGTATTTCAATTTCGTCCAAATTCCGAATATGCCGAATATTCCAGACGATCAAAAACCGGCAATCGGCAAGGTGATCGCCCCGGCGGCACTTTGGTGGTTCCGATGGGGTGCAATGGCCACCATCGCAACCGGATTGGTGCTCGCATGGTTGAACGGCTACATCATGGATGCAATTGCGCTGGGCGCGACGATGGAAGAACCCAATATGGGCGTCATTCTTATCGGCATCGGCATGTGGCTAGGCGCCGTCATGTGGTTCAATGTCTGGTTCATTATCTGGCCAAACCAGCAGAAAGCGCTCGGTATGGTCGAAGCCAGTGACGACGAGAAAGCGGCGGCCGCCCGCACGGCGATGCTGTTTTCTCGCACCAATACGCTGCTGTCGATCCCAATGCTGTTTTGCATGGTCGGCGCGCAAAACCTATTCACGGTTTCCTGACCGGAACCGAAACATGAATTTCAAGGAACGGGGCCTTCGGGTCCCGTTTTTTGTTGCTGACCGCATCGAATTTGAGAGGCCTAACGAAAGTCGCCTATCGAACTATCAGGTCAAATGATATCGTCTTCAGCAATTCGCCATCGTCAAAACTTAATTTTACGTATAAAGCGGCCCTCACCAATGGACCCCACTACCGAACGCTTGGTCGATTACACGCTTGCCACTCGGTTCGAAGACCTGTCTGAACCTGTAATTATAGCGTGCAAGGATCGACTGCTGGATACGCTCGGCTGTATCGCTGGCGGCTATAACCATCCTGTTGCGATTGCGACGCGAAATTTCGCCGGGCGCTACAGAATGGACCGGCCCGCAACGATCATCGGAAACGGGTGCGCGGCTACCCCTGACATCGCTGCTTTCGCAAACGGGGTCGGACTTCGCATCCTCGACATGAACGACAACTACCGGGTTAAAAGCGGCGGTCACCCGAGTGACATACTCGGCGCTCTATTCGCCGGCGCGGAACTCGGCACATGCGACGGCCGGTCTTTCCTCACTGCCATGGCCATTGGATACGAAATCTATTGCAGCATTTGTGACGCTACCGACATCAATGGCAAAGGGTGGGATCAACCAGTATTCGGGGTGGTGGCCTCGGCACTGACGGCAGGCCGGCTCATGGGGTTGGGCCGTGAGCAACTGGGCCATGCGCTTGCCATGGCATTGGTCCCCAATATGGCGATGATCCAAACACGAAAAGGTCAACTCAGCGCCTGGAAAGGCTGCGCGGCCGCGAACGCCGCCCGCAATGGCTTGTTCGCAGCCCTTTTGGCGGAAGAGGGTTTTACCGGTCCCGAACAACCGATCGAAGGCACCCACGGGTTTTGGGACATTGTCGGAGAATTCGAATGGCCTTTGCAGTCCGGCGAACCGCCCGAGCGCATTCGTGGCTCCGATATGAAAGCCTTCCCGATCTGTGTCCATGGTCAGACCGCTGTCTGGGTTGCGCTGGGTCTTCGAGAGAAATTGCAGACGGAGAAAATTGCCTCGGTCCGTATCGAAACTTATCACCGTGCTTTCGAAATGATGGGCCAAGATGAGAGCCGCTGGGCGCCTACGACCCGGGAAACGGCGGATCACAGTCTTCCCTATGTCGTAGCGGCTGCCCTGCTGAACGGCCCCATCGACGAGACCGCATTCGCCCCCGACGCTCTGAAGGACGGAAAACTATCCGGTCTGATGCAAAAAATTACTGTCACCGCAACGGAGGAAATGACCTCGCGCCATCCGGCGGGGATGCCATGCCGGCTGACAATCACCCTCGATGACGGCAGTGAATTTGCTCATCAGCAGGATTTTCAGAAGGGGCATCCCTCCAATCCGATGAGCGAAGCGGAACTTTCAACGAAATTCAAAAATCTATTTGCCACCTACGGAAATGAGGACCAGGCTGACGAGGTCATCGACATTGTTCGCAGGTTCGAAGAAGCCGAGGCCGTGGCGGAACTCATCACCGCAATGGGAAAACGCAGCTAGAGCGGAATTAAGGCGGCGGCGACCCTCCGCCCTTCGGCCAACAGCACGTTATAAGTACGGCAAGCCGCACCGGTATCCATACTATCGATGCCGACGCCCTGAGCCCGACTTTGCTGTTTAAGAGCGGCTGGAACCATTGCCATCTTCTCACCACAACCGATCAGCAACACCTCAATTGCCGGATCGGCCGAGAACACGGGCGCAAGGCATTCGAAGCTTAGGTCTGCAATGCTGGGAACTGGCCAAACCAAGGTTTTTTCGGGCACTACGATTACGCTTGAATCCCAAACCTCACCCGCGACCCGAAATCGGCCTGGACCATAGCTATCAATGACCTGAACTCCTTCGGGGACAGTCGGCGTGACGTCCACGGAAGGTCCTTAAGTACTCGGCTCGGGCGAGTACTCGTTCTCGTCGGCGCGCTGAACCTTGAGATACAGCAACATCGGGACCGCTAACGCTACCGAAGAATAGGTTCCGATCATGACGCCGAAAATCAACGCAATCGAGAAGCCTCGAATGACCTCACCGCCAAACAAGACCAATGACAACAACGCCAGCAAGGTGGTCACACTGGTCATCACAGTCCGTGCCAGTGTTTCATTAATCGATTTGTTGAACAGTTCGGTTAGAGGCAGCTTTTTATAGCGGCGCATGTTTTCCCGTACACGGTCATAGATCACGACGGTATCGTTGATGGAATAGCCTGCAATGGTGAGCAACGCCGCAACCGAAGCCAGATTGAACTCCAGCCCCAGCAATGAAAACAATCCGATGGTCGCGATGACATCATGAGTAAGCGCAATCACCGCGCCCATGCCGAACTGCCATTCGAAACGGAACCAGACGTAGAGCAGTATCGCGCCGATCGCCATCAAAACCGCGATTATGGCGGCCTCCTTCAATTCGTCACCGACCGTGGGGCCAACGGTCTCGGTTCGGCGAAACTCGACAACTTGATCTCTGATCGCGTCCTTTACGACATCAAGCGCTTTCTGCTGTTGCGGATCGCCCCCTTCCTGCCGCTGAACACGGATCAACACATCATCCGGCGCGCCAAATTCCTGGATGTTGACCTCACCCAATCCCAGTCCACCAACCGTACTACGCAATTCCCCAACATCTGCGGGACCCTCGGTCTTGATTTCAATCAGAATGCCACCCAGAAAATCGATGCCAAGATTCAGCCCTTTAAAGCCAAAAAGCCCCAACGAACCGATGATTAGAAACGCGGATATTGCCAAGGCAATGAATCGCTTATCGATAAACGCAATATTTGTGTTATCGGGGACGAGACGCAGTTTTTTCATGACTTCTCCCCCTCGCCTATATCATCATTTCCGTCGGCCGCTTGGCGCGAAGCCAAGTTACAACCATCAAACGCGTCACCATGATCGCGGTAAACATGGAAGTGATAATGCCGAAGGTAAGTGTGACCGCAAAACCTTGGACCGGTCGTGACCCGAAAGCATAAAGCAATACGGCGGCAATAAGAGTGGTCAGATTGGAATCGATAATCGTTACCAGTGCCCGGCTATAACCCGCCTCGACGGCATTCATTGGTGTACGACCGGATAGCAGCTCCTCACGTATTCGCTCGAAGATCAAGACATTCGCATCCACCGCCATGCCAACAGTAAGCACGATACCGGCTATACCCGGTAAGGTCAGCGTTGCCTGTAGCGCAGAGAGTAAGGCGACCAACAGACCCACGTTAACGAACAGCGCTACATCCGCCATTATTCCGAAGCGGCCATAAACCACGACCATAAAGATCAGCACCAACACAAAGCCAATGATACTCGCCGTTTTACCGGCTTCGATCGCATCGCGACCGAGGCCCGGCCCCACACTCCGTTCCTCAAGGAACGTCACGCCGGCGGGCAACGCACCGACACGGATCAGCAATGCAAGATTTTGCGCTTCTTTGATCGTGAAATTGCCGGAAATTACGCCATTACCCTGACAAATAGGTTCGTTGATGACAGGCGCGCTGATAACTTTACTGTCGAGAATAATGGCGAGCTGGCGATTGACGTTTTCGCGGCTGGCCCGGCAAAACCTGCGCGCGCCCACCGTGTCGAAACGGAAACTCACTGCCGGACGATTTTCGTGATAAGTGGCGGCAGCATCGGTCACATGTTCGCCACCAACGCGAACCCGCTTCTCGACCGTATAACAAATCGGTGCGCCACCTTCGGCAGTGTCGTCCGATCGCAAAATTTGCGTTCCACCCCGAGCTCGCTTAGGCGCCTCGGTGCAAAGCTGCATTCGATTTACTTTTTGGATAGTCAGTTTGGCTGGTTTGAAACGTTCCTTTATCGTCTCGTCGCCACCCGGTACCTGTACCAAAATTCTTTTTTCGCCCTGTCGTTGGATCGCCGCATCCAACGTGCCGTCGGGATCGACACGAATTCGAATAATCTCGACGGTTCGATTTAAAATATCTTCTTTCTGATCGATGCGGAATTGCTGCGAATAGGAAATCTCAAAAGCGCCGTTATCGTCGACATCGAATTCCAGATTCCCCACATTCTCACGGAGCCGCTCGCGAACGGCGTCGATTTTGTTGGGATCATTGAGCTTGAACAGAACGCTGTTGCCGCGAATGGCTATCCCGGAACTGCGTGCCTTTGCAGCGCGTAAAGCAATCCGTACCGTCGATTTTAGATTTTCCATCTGTTGCTTGAAGACGGAGTCCACATCGACATCCATCAGCAGATGCAACCCACCTCTAAGATCAAGGCCGAGATTCATCCTCTTTCCCGGTAGCCAATCGCTACCAAGATCGAATGTGCCTTCCTTGAAAAAATTGGGCAGCGAATACAGAACGCCCAACCCGCAAACCACTAGGATCAGAACTTTTTTCCAGGTTGGGAACTTCAGCATAGAACGGTCAGCGCGAAACCGCGCTTATTTCTTGTCCGAATCGTTTGCAGGCTGGGTCTTGGAAACCACTTCGGAGATCGTGCCACGCGCGACACGAATTCGTACCCCATCGGCAATCTCCACTGCGACTTCCGCTTCGTTCACTACTTTCGAAACGGTACCGTAGATACCCCCCGCAGTGACAATCTTATCGCCTCGCCGCAACGCACCAATCATTTCACGATGCGCCTTCACCTTTTTTTGCTGTGGCCGAATCATCAGGAAATAAAACACACCGAAAATCAGAACCATCATGATGATGGTCTGCATCAGGCCACCGCCGCCGCCGGCTCCGCCGCTTTGCGCCCATGCGGTTGAAATCAACATCTAATTCTCCTCACCCTGTGGCCTGTAGGCCGGATCATGGCCATCTGGCCAAACGATGCGCGACTATACCCGTACCGGCGGTAATTTCAATTCGGAACGGTATCCTCCTGACTGCAGAACATATGGTGACAGGTGAAAGGGAAACAATAGCGTTTCAACAAAAGACCGTGATAGGGTCCCCGGCGCCAAAATGAGAGAAAAAGAATGGGCACCGAAAACCAAACCAACGAATTATTGGCACGGATTGCGACCGCGCTGGAAAACCTTACGCCGGCCGCTAAACCGGTCAACGATCTAGAGGTGGCGGATGCCTATGTCTGGCAGGCTGAAGCTGGCTGGCTCGAACCGGTCGAAAACGTAAACCGAATAGAAATCAGCCTCCTCAAAGGGATAGATCGGCAAATTGATACATTGCTCGAAAATACCCAGCGGTTTGCGCAAGGGTTGCCGGCCAACAATGCGCTACTTTGGGGTGCCCGGGGAACCGGTAAAAGCTCACTGGTCAAGGCGGCGCATGCCGAAGTCAATCGCACGATCAAGAAAAAGGCTGATCGTCTGGCATTGATCGAAATTCACCGCGAGGATATCCCCAGCCTACCCCAACTGCTCTCGGTTCTGCGCAAGACAGCGCGGCCGTGCCTGGTCTTTTGCGACGATTTGTCTTTCGACGGCCAGGACGCCAGCTATAAATCCCTAAAAGCGCTGCTCGAAGGCGGTATCGAAGGGCGACCGAAGAATGTCGTGTTCTACGCAACCTCAAACCGCCGCCATCTGCTACCCCGTGACATGATGGAAAACGAACGCTCAACTGCAATTAATCCCTCCGAGGCCGTCGAGGAAAAAGTATCTCTCTCGGACCGGTTCGGGCTCTGGCTCGGCTTCCATAACTGCGATCAGGATACCTATTTCGCCATCGTCGGTGCCTATATCGAGCGATACGGCCTCGAAGCCGACGAAGAAACCTGGAAGGCCGAAGCGAAAGAATGGACCGTCACGCGGGGGTCTCGGTCCGGACGGGTGGCGTGGCAGTATATCCAGGATTTAGCCGGCAGGTTGGGCAAAGCGATCGACTGACCGCCGGGTCAGCGTGATGCGGTCCTCCGCACCAGGTGGCGCAGCGGATTAACCGGTCGGCGCCCTTTACGAATTTCGAAATGAAGTTGAGGACGGGCCACGGCCCCGGTCTTACCGACCTTGGCGATAATTTGCCCTCGGCGGACTTTTTGGCCGCGTTTCACCAACACCACCGAATTATGGGCATAGGCAGTTACGAAATTGCCCGAGTGTTTGATCAGAATGAGATTGCCAAATCCCGCAAGCTCGTTTCCCCCATAGGCAACGACACCGGTACCCGCGGCCCGCACAGGCGCGCCGGCAGCGGCAGCGATATTCAGCCCATCGTTGTAGAGCCCGCCTTTTTTCTTGCCGAATTTCGAAATTACCTTGCCGCGTACCGGCCATAGGAAACGCGAGGACGTACGAGGCGGAGCCTTGAGTTCGGGAGCTTTCGCGACCCTTTTCTTACGTTTGCTCTTTTTTTTCGAACTTCGCTTGCTGCGCTTCTTAGCCTGCTTCTTTTTTCGCTTCTTCTTTGAGGCTTTCGAAGCCAGCTGGGGAGCGCCGGGAAGACGGAGTTTTTGCCCAACAGCAATACGGTAAGGCGCGCGAATACGGTTGGTGCGCGCTAACGAGCTCACCGAAACATTGTATTGCCGCGAAATCGAATAGAGCGTGTCGCCCTTGCGAACGATATGCGAAGCGGGCCGGGTTCGGCCGGGAATTTCTAATCGATCACCAATTTGAAGCCGATAAGGCGGCCGG
Organism: Rhodospirillaceae bacterium; assembly: GCA_003444235.1. GTDB lineage: Bacteria > Pseudomonadota > Alphaproteobacteria > UBA8366 > UBA8366 > UBA8366. The sequence continues at coordinate 3,240 of DLVK01000271.1, read as the reverse complement.
AGACCATTGGTTTCGATGATATCGCGGATACGAACACCGAACTTCTTTGAAATTGCGTAGACGCTGTCGCCCCGGCTAACCGTATAGGACTGTGCATCGCTCGAAATGGCCGATGGGCCGCCGCGATCGGGCGTCGAACGACAGCCGGCTGCTACCAGCAAAACCAGCCCGATCAACATCGTCCAACGGATCGTCCTTCGCATCATCTCAGCCTCAAACCGTCTCACCTATCCCGCAAACATCGCTTCTTCGTCGGGTAGACCTTCGACCAACGGCAGAAACCGCACGTCGAACAATTCGGTTGTCTCGATACCGTTCTCCGTACGCTCCAGACGGAGCACCTTTTGACTCCCGTGCTCCGGGCCCACCGGCGCCACCATTACGCCACCGACGGCCAATTGATCGGCAAGAGCAGCAGGCACTTCGGGAGCGGCGGCGGCAACGATTATGCGGTCGAAGGGTGCTTGTGCGGGCCAACCCTCGTTCCCGTCCCCCGCTTGCGCAGTGATATTAAACCGTTTCATGGCGTTGAGCCTTGCCTCCGCCTCGGCCAGCAAGGGTGCATGGCGTTCGATCGTGTAGACCCGGCGGAACAGTTGCGAAAGGATGGCGGTTTGAAAGCCCGACCCCGTCCCGATTTCCAACACCTTTAGCCTTTTACCAACACCCAGGGCGGCAACCATTCGTGCAACAACGTTAGGATCGCTGATCGTCTGGCCAAGGCCTATCGGTAACGCCGTCTCATCATAGGAACGGTCGCGAAAGGTATCCGGTACAAATGCGTCGCGCGGCACGAGTTCGAATGCCGCAAGAATTTCCGGATCCGTCACGCCTGCTTGGCGTAGCGTCATAATCAATCGTATGCGCTGAGTAGCTAAGGTCCCCTCGATTTTAACTCTCCTTACTTCCCCTCGATCCCGCCATTGCTAGCGGAATAAGGATTTGAAATCGCCGAGCGAGCCCGCATGCGTCAAATCCACATGCAACGGCGTCACCGCAATATCGCCGCGCGCCACCGCCTTGTGATCCGCGTCTCCACGGCTGGCGGTTTTTCCGCGCTGAGGTGTCCCAATCCGATAATAGCCTTTTTCGCGCGGATCGGGGACCCGAAGAATCTCGTAGCCCGAGCTTCGCCGCCCCTGCTTGACGGCGACCGTGCCCGAAACTTCCTCTTCAGGACAGTCCGGAAAATTTACATTGATAAAGACATCGCGTTTCCAGGAAATCGACAAAACCCGGCGAATCACCCCCGGAGCAAACCTCTTTGCTACATTCCACCGCGCACGGCGGCCATATGGTACTTCTTGGCTAAGCGCTATCGCCGGGAAGCCCAGCAATGCAGCTTCCATGGCTGCCGCGACGGTGCCCGAGTAGGTTACATCTTCTGCGATATTGCAGCCGCGATTGACGCCAGACAGCACAAGATCGGGCGGGATTTCCTTCATCAATTCGCTGATCGCCATCAACACACAATCGGTCGGGCTGCCGCTCACCGCATAGCGCCGACGTCCGGTCTTTACCGCGCGTATAGTGCCTTGCAGGGTCAACGAATGACCGGCGCCGCTTTGCTCGGTTTCCGGCGCAACAACCCAAATATCGTCGCTTAACTCCTTGGCTATCCGCTCTAATGCCTTCAATCCCGGCGCCCGAATACCGTCATCATTGACGAGCAGAATTCGTTTGCCACGGGGATCGAAAGGAGGTGTCGCCATTTACTGGTCTTTACCGATTTTAGTGGCGCCGCTGAGATAGGGCCGCAGCACCTCGGGTACGGTGATGGAACCGTCCTCGTTCTGATAATTCTCGAGCACCGCAATCAGGGTGCGGCCAATGGCAAGACCGGACCCATTCAGCGTGTGGACGAACTGGGTCCCTTTGTCCCCGGCGGCCTTGAATCGCGCGCTCATACGCCGAGCTTGAAAATCTCGGCAATTGGAGCAACTCGAAATTTCGCGATAGGTGCCCTGGCCTGGCAGCCAGACTTCGATGTCATAGGTTTTGGCTGCCCCAAATCCCATATCGCCGGTAGACAAGGTCATCACCCGATAGGCAAGCCCGAGGCGTTTCAGCACCTCTTCGGCACAGCCTGTCATGCGTTCGAGTTCCGCGTCGGACTCATCCGGCCCGACGATACTGACCATTTCCACCTTACTGAACTGGTGCTGGCGCAACATGCCACGCGTATCTTTTCCGGCGGCTCCCGCCTCGGACCGGAAACACGGCGTCCAAGCGGTCACGCGAATTGGTAGCTCCTTGGCGTCAGTAATTTGTCCTGCAACTAAATTGGTCAGCGGCACTTCGGCTGTTGGGATCAACCAGTGATCCCCTTCGGTTTTGTACAAATCCTCGGCAAATTTCGGTAATTGCCCGGTGCCATAAAGCGCATGCTCCCGCACCAATACCGGCAAGGACATTTCCGTATAACCGAACTCACCGCAATGCAGATCCAGCATAAAACTGGCAAGCGCACGATCGAGCCTCGCCAACGCACCTTTCAAAATAACGAACCGCGAACCGGACAATGCGGCAGCGGTCTCGAAATCCATCAGGTCTAGGCCTTCGCCGAGATCGAAATGCTCCTTCGGCTCGGCTATTTCGGGTTTTTCGCCAACCTCCCGCTCAACCCGGTTGGCTGTTTCATCAAGACCGTCCGGCACATCCTCCGCCGGTAAATTCGGGATCACTTCAAGCGTTGCCTTGAGCTCGGCGGCGGTTTCCTTTTCCGCCTCCTCGGCCGCGAGCATTTTGTCCTTGATCGCCGCGACTTCAGCCATAAGTTCATCGGCATCGCCGCCAGCCCGCTTGATTTGGCCTATTTCCTTCGACGCCTCGTTGCGGCGCTGCTGCAACGTCTGCATTTCGGTTTGCGCCGCGCGGCGCTTTTCGTCTAGCGCCAAAATGTCCGCAGATGCGGGAGGGAACTCTCGTCGAGCCAAAAGCGCATCGAATGCGTCCGGCTGTTCGCGAATGAAACGTATGTCGTGCATGACGGTCGGTTCGATCTTTTCAGGTAAACTCTATATAGGCGACTATTTTGCCGATGGCGAGAATTGGCTTTATGCGGAACTGGATTTTCTGCGATCGAGCAGGACCGAACACCAGATCGAAATTTCGTAGAGAAAAATTATCGGGACTGCGAGCGCAACCTGACTTAGCGGATCGGGCGGCGTAAGGATTGCCGCGGCAATGAACGCAATCAGAATTGCATAGCGCCTCTTCTGTTTCAGCCAATCCACCGTG
>DLVK01000415.1:0-4557 GCA_003444235.1 Rhodospirillaceae bacterium | reverse complement strand
ATCTGGGCGACGACGGCCGGCCGGTAGAAAAGAACGATGGCCTCGGTAGCTTGGAGGTGGTTTGGCACTCCGACAATAGTTATATCGAGACGCCGCCCGCCGGGAGCACGCTTTACGCCATTACCATCCCCGACGATGACAGCGGTCAGACTTCGTTCAGCAATCAGTATATGGCCTACGATGAGTTACCTGCCGACCTATTAAAGGCGATCGAAGGTAAGCGCGCCAAGCAGGATGCGACACGAAATTCCGCCAATGTGCTGAAGCCTGGCGTTAAGGAACCGACCTGCCCGGAGGAAGTGCCGGGTCCGATGCATCCATTGGTGAGAATTCATCCGGTGACCGGAAAGAAAACGCTATTCCTTGGCCGCCGCCGCACCTGGCCCTCGCAATATGTGGAAGGCATGCCGAACGATAGCGAGGATTTACTCGATCGCCTTTGGGCTCATGCGACGCAACCGAAATATGCCTGGACCCATAGATGGCGGATCGGCGATTTATTAGTTTGGGAGAACCGTTCCGCTCTTCATCGACGCGAAATCGTCAACCCGACCCAGCCCCGAGTTATGTGGCGCAGCCAGTTTAGCCGCGAAAAGGTAATTCCAGGCTAGGTCAGCTTTCCTGAACAAGCATTTCCAGATTGCGCGCAAAGAATGCCGGGTCAACCGGTTTCTGGAAGAACCCGTTTGCGCCGGCATTCAGAGCACGTTCACGCCAAATTTCACCATCCTTGGCAGTAACCACGGCGATCTTGGTTTCTTTCAATTCCGGACGGGCGCGGAGTTCGCGACAAAGCTCTAGGCCGTCGATTCCACCCATCATCAGGTCGACCAACACACAGTCCGGCTTGCCGCGCACCACTTCGGAAATAGCATGCAGGCCGACAAGCTGTTTCTGAACTGTATGGCCGGCTTGTTCCAAAATCAGCGCAATAATATCGACTGCGTCCGGATCGTCGTCGACGATATAGATCTGAAGCGGTGCCCCCGAAACATCCGCCATATGCGGGCCTTTACTGACCGTCGCGCACGAAGCGATTTCGAAGCGTGCCGATACCGTCGATATCGATTTCGACCACGTCGCCATGCTGCAGATTGGGTGCACGGCCTTCGGTTCCCATCCAGATCATGTCGCCCGGATGCAACGTCAGACAGGTGGTCATCGCTTCGATGAATGTCTGGATATTGAAATGGAAATTATTGGTCGGGAACTGAATTGTCTGGTCGCCATTCACGCGAACCGTCGTCGTCAAGGAATCGAGATCGACATCGGTTTCGATCCACGGACCCATCGGCTTGAAGGTATCCGTGTTCTTCGCCCGCCACATGGTACGGTCGTCGCGCTGCCAGGTGCGCTCGCTGACATCGTTACCCACGGTGTAGCCCATGATGCAGGAAAGCGCATTTTCCTTGGTCAGGTTTTTCGCGGTCTTGCCGACGATGGCGACGATTTCGCCTTCATATTGCACCGTGTCCGGCGCATTTGCCGGGATTACCACATCTTCGTCATGGGCGATCAGGGCGTTGTTGGCGCGATAACCGATATCCGGCTTTGCCGGCAATTTGGGTTCCTCGCCGCGCAGCTCGGCCTGTTCCTTGACATGCTCCGCATAGTTGAGGCCAGCGGCGTAAAATACTTTCGGCTCGAGCGGAATCATCAATTTCACCGAATCCAGCGCCCGCGTTTCACCGGTTTTGTTGAGCCCATCGAAAAGCCCACCATCCACATCGTGGATCGTGTCGCCTTCGAGAATGCCGTGGCAGGGCGTGCCGTTATTGTCGAATCGTACAATGCGCATGAGATTGATTCCCCCGTGTTGATTGCTGGCCGTCGTGCGGCCGGATTATTTGAAGAAAGAGTCGAATTGGCCGGTATATACGCCGTAAAGCGTGAGCAGTGCAAAGAAGATGATGCTGAAGACGAGATAGGTTTTCACTGGCCCCTCCTTATTATGTGCTGCGGTCGAGTTTTTTCGGCACGCCGTTATAGTCTGAAAGATGCGGCCCCCGTGGCCATGGGTCGTTGTAATAGTTGAGCCAAAGACGCACCATATGCCGCGTTTCTTCCCTTTTTTTGCCGTCCGTGAAGCCTTTGCGCGAATGGACGACGCGATAATTGTTTACGAACTGAATATCGCCGTCGAGCAACATCATGTCGAGCCGGTAGTCAGGGTGTTCGGCGTAAAAATCGAATGCGACCAGCGCCCTGGCTTCTTCGGGTGATATGGGAACACCGGCGCGTATATGAGAGTTTTCGATTGGTCCCCGGTTCATCCGGCAACTCAATACGTCGTCTTTCACATGAAACACCGGGAGACGGCGCGGTTTGTCGAGGCCGACATCCTCCGCATGCGCATGCATGTAGCCCTTAAAGAGAAAGTCCATATAGGTCGGATGATGTTTAAGAATGGCATTGTATATGCTCATCGAGCTGGCAATGCTGCTTTCACCGCCTTTGAATGCCTTTCGTAGGCACAGAAGCCCAACGATATCTGCGCGGTCGGTGTGAAACCGCAGAAACTTGTTGGTGCGGTATCCGCGCGGACTGACCTCCGACGGGTCCGGTTTTTCGTCATAGACATGGCCCAGCATGTCGCCGTATGAGTTTTGTGAAATGGCAAATCCAAGATGGGTGCCGATGCCCCAGAAGGTACGAAAGACCTGATCGTCGGTCATTTGTTTGGTGGGGATGCCGCGCACCACGCCGAAACCGATGCCATTACGAATTTCATCCCGCAGGCGTTCGAGCCGAGGGCCGAGCGTAGGCAGCGGAAAATTCTCGATTTTGATGTCTTCGGTTTTCAGGTTGGTGGAACCCTCCACTGCTTGGGCGAGCTCATCCAGTTCGCTGGAGTGGAGCTGCCAAATCCAGTCTTCGGTTTTATCGAGATCCGCGCCCATCCAGGCGGCGGAACCATGAAAGGGGGCGAGTGCGCTCATTCTGCTGCTACCGGGACACCGTCGAAATCGAAGAAAGCATCGCCTACGGGCCGTGCGTCGTGGAACTTAAGCCAAAGCCGAAGCATGAGCCGTTTTTCTTCTTCTTTGCCGCTATCGACGAAATCGGTGCGCCCATGGGCAATGACATAGTTATTGCAGAACTGCACGTCTCCGGGCTCCAAATCCATCTCGAGTATGAATTGTTCGCTGGCTGCGAGCGAGTCGAGGAGATCGAGTGCCTCCCGTTCGACGTCGGTGAGGGGAATGCCGCATTTTTCGGCCGACATTTCGATTTGATTTCGTTGCAGCCGGCAACTCAGCACGCCTTCGGTGACACTGTAGGACGGTACGCGTACCGGCCTTGTATCCCCCGACAGCTCGCTCACCACATACATAAAGCCGTTGTAGAAGGGCTCCAGCAGGTCGGGTCGGGTGTTTAAAATTTCGTTGTGAAGCGCGGTCATGCTGACGAGCCGGCTAATGCCGCCTTCCATGGCCTTCCGGATACAACCGAGCGCTACGAGATCACAGCGATCCGAATGGAAACGGAGATGGTCGGGAGTCATATAGCCGCGCACCCGGGCGGTATGCATATGAACACCGTGGTCATAGACATGGCCCATCAGGTCGCCGTTCGAATTTTGCGAGATCGTTCTACCGAGATAGGTGCCGATACCCCAAAGAATGATTTCGTTTTCGTCCTGGTTGTAGCGGTCCACCGGAATGCCGCGGAGCACGGAAAACCCGCGCCCGCTTTTCACATCGTCCAGCACCTTGCCCAGCCGTTCGGCGAATACCGGTAATGGGAAATCTTCTTGGGTGATTTCCAACAACGGTATTTCTTTTTTCTGCACCTGGTGCAGCGCCTGGTCGAGATCGGCGATCTCATCCTCGGTTAACGGCTCCAACCACTCCATGCTGGCGGCCATCTCGGGGCCCTTCCAGGTACTGGCGTCGGTGGCAAGTTGGCGTGTTGTCATGTCTCGTCCCTCTATCAAGCGGCAGCTGCTTTCGGCTCCACGCCTTTCACGGTCACCCTCTGCATATAGCGGCGTTGAGGCAGCCAGTAATCGTCGACCGCAAAATGCTGAGTTTGAATATTGTCCCAAATCATCAAATCGCCGACGCGCCAATCATGGCTATAGACGAATTCGGGCCTCACCGAGTGCGCGGTCAATTCTTCGAGAAGCACGTCGCTTTCTTCTTGTTCCATGCCGTCGAAGCCCTCGGTGGTGCCAAAATCGCAAAACAGGATCGGAACGCCGGTATAGGGGTGTGCGATCACCACCGGATGGTTGGCGGGCGGTACCTTCTTGAAGTCTTCTTCGGTTAGATCCTTTAGCCCCTGGCGGCCGGGTTTGCTCCTGGCGCGGATGCGGCCATAGACCTGGCGATAGGAGTGAACCGCAGACATACCCTTGAGCCGGCGCTTCATTTCATCCGACAACGCTTCGTAGGCCATGACCGAACTCGAGAACAAGGTGCTGCCGAGAGGCTTGCCGTCATCGTCGTGGGGCACTTCCAGGGCGTGTAGTAGCGAACAGCGGCTCGGCTCCTGCATGTAGGAGAGATCGGGGTGCCAAACCCGCCCCGCCTCGGCGAGACCTTTGGGCTTGCC
>DLVK01000559.1:0-4739 GCA_003444235.1 Rhodospirillaceae bacterium | reverse complement strand
AAGTCGCGTGCCACTGCTTCGCGGAACATGGGTTCCAGCGCGTCGAGTGGGCTATCCGGCAAATCGCCAACTATTATCAAATCAGCGCTACCTACATCGTCAGTGAGTTCGAGCGCGAGACCGTCGAAAAAGTCAGCTCGCCGATCCTTGCCGATCAAGAGACATTTCGGCCCTATTTCGCGGTAGAGCGGATCTGACTGGGTTTTGATTGCATCCCAGGCGAGTTCACCCGAAGTGAGAATGTGATCGTAAAGCTCGGGCGCGATGCCCAGCTTGGTCAATCGTTCGATGCTGACCGAGATGCGCCGCGATGAGTTCGACACCAGAATGATGGTCTTTCCCGCGGCTTTGAGTTTGGCCATGGCCTCCGCGGCCCCTGTATGGGCCTTGGCGCCGTCATGGAGTACGCCCCATTGGTCGAGAATAAAAAGATCGTAGGCTTCGGCAAGCGGCTCAACGCTGTCGATGAATTCGGGGCGAGACATTTGGCGTTCAGATAACCGGCTTCAGTTACGCTGCGATCAAACGACCCGAAGTTCGGGGGCTTGGTTTTTTTGTTCCGGGTCTTTGCTGACCCGAGGTTCGCCGAACAAAAAGCCCTGGCCAAGGTCGATGTTGTATTCGAGCAGTTCGATCAGTGCCTGTTCGGTTTCTACACCCTCGATAATCAGGTCCACGCCAACTTCATCCAGCGCGGCTTTTACCGCGCGGATCGATTCCGGCGTGTAAATGCCATTGGATTGGAGGATACGATCGACGTGAACTTTGACGAACCGGAAACCAATTTCGGAAAGGCCCGATGGGTCGAAATTGAGGTCGGCAACCTGATTCATGCAAAGCCGGTAGCCGACGTCGACCAGCCGCTGCAAGTCGCCGCTCGCATCTTCCGCATGTGCGGCGAGGTCCGATTGAGAGAGTTGGAACACAATGCAGGGCGCCATATCCCGGTTCGATTCGAGATATTCAATGAAATCGGCAAAGAATTTGCGGTCGCCGAAAGTGCTCGGTGAAATGTTGCAGAAAAAGGCGGTCGAATAATTATGCTGCTGTGCCTTCTGCAATAGCTGAACGCTGCGGAAGAGCAACATATTGTCTATGGCGAGACTGAGGGCCTTTTCCTTGGCGACGCCGGAATACTGAGGTGGCGTAATTTCAGCGCCGTCCGCCGAGCGGATGTGAATGAAGCTCTCGAAAAAACGTCTCTTCCGCTGAGGCAGGCTGACGATTGGTTGAAGGAATAAGTCGACCCGGTTGTGCCGCAGTGCATCGCGGATGATATCGACCAGCAAATCATCGCCAAGCTCGCTAATTTTGCGTGCGCCGACGCTTGGCACTTTTGGGCCGGCTTCGGCGGTCGGGTCTTCATCGAGCGATGCTGCCGTAGTCGGGCGCGTTTCGTGCTTGCCCGACGAATAAAGTTGCTCGACCAAGCCATGCAGCACTTTGACCTCGGAGGCGACCTCCTCGATGTCCTCCGGTGCGCGTTTCGCTTCGTTTCTACTCTTGAATTGCTCCAACACTTCGTAGACACGGCGCAATTCGTCACGGTTCCGGGCTAAATCTTCCTGGTTCTGGTTGTAGGCTTTACGCAGGACAATCAACCTGCGCACGGCCTGGGTCTCGTTGGTGCGACGGGTGACGGTTTCCTGCGCGAGGCCACCGGCCAGCATGATGACGATGCCGAACAGGATGGCCGTGAAATGATCGAGCCCGTGGATTAGTTCGGGAAGCGCGAACATGGCGGTAATCGCCGCCGCCGTGTAACAACCGAAAATGAATGCGTGATATTGCTTCGACATTCCCAAAAGAACTTCATAGGTGCTTTCAAAAGCACCGAATCACTAGGAGGTTACGCAGCGATTCCGCCGGGGGCAAGCATTGTCAGCAGGTAAAATCGTTCAATTTGCATCTATACCAACTGCATCCGCGACATTCGAAAATCCATCGCGTTCAAGTAAGGCGGCTAAATCGCGCTTTATTGCTTCGATCAATGTAGGCCCTTGGTAGACAAGCGCGGTGTAGAGTTGCACCAATGAGGCTCCTGAACGGATTTTGCGGTAAGCATCTTCGCCCGATGCGATGCCGCCAACGCCGATGAGCGGCAACCTTTCCTGACAGCGGAGATACATTTCAGCGAGCAATGCTGTCGAGGGTGCAAATAAAGGTGCGCCGCTTAGCCCTCCCTCTTCTGAACTATGGCTGGCTTGCAACGTATCGGGGCGTTCGACGGTGGTATTGGACACGATCAAGCCGGCAATTCCCGAAGTGAGGGAAATTTCGGCAATATCGTCTTTGTCCTGATCGGTGAGATCGGGCGCAATCTTCACGAAAAGCGGGGGGGCTGCATTGGCGTCCGCAACGGCTTTCTGGACTGCCACGATCAATTCGCTCAAGGCTTCTTTGCTTTGCAGAGCCCTCAGGCCGGGCGTATTGGGGGAAGAGACATTTATGGTGAGATAGTCGCAAATTGGCGCTACGCGCTTTGCGCCGACAACGTAGTCGGCGACGGCACTTTCCGAATCTTTGTTCCGGCCGATATTGGCGCCGACGATGCCCGCGGTCTGGTCCCGCGCGGCCAGACGATCCGCATAGGCGTCGAGGCCCCCATTGTTGAAACCGAGACGGTTGATGACCGCCTTGTCCTCCGGCAGTCGGAAAACGCGTGGTTTGGGGTTTCCGGCCTGTGGTTTGGGCGTCACGGTGCCTGTTTCGGCAAACCCGAAACCCGCGTTCAGCATGGCGGTGAAGACTTCCGCATCCTTGTCGAAACCGGCCGCTATACCGATCGGATTAGGGAAGGAGAGCCCGGCAACTTCGGTTGCGAGCGACGGCGGGTCGGGCGCCGTCACACGAGGACCGAGTCCCGTGCGAAGGCCAAGTAGTGTCAGCCGATGGGCCCGTTCCGGCGTTAGTCGGTGGAGGAGCGGCAGCAGGGCGCGAGAGAGGTTCATTAGGCCGGTCCGTCAGTCCAAGGGTGGGAAGATATGGTTCCCGTCGGCGTCGAGCGGCAGCGGTTTCGCCCAAAGCGCATGGGCCGGGTCGAGCACGCCGTAGAGGTGCGGAAACGCTTTGTTGTCCCGTGACATTTCCCACTTCAAGTTATCGCCGAGGCTTTCCGCTTCGACGGCGATCAACAGCAAGTCAGCGAGCCCCTTGCAATAGAGCTCGGCACTGGTTTCGATTTCCTCGGCGGAAGAAAAATGTAGGAAGCCGTCATTTTTATCCGCGAGTCCTCCTTCATAACGGCGCGACCTAAGTGCGCTCTTCCAATCAGCCTCTCGGGCGAGATGATAGATCGTTGGCATGGGGCGACCCTAATGCGATTCGCCGAAAGGGCCTAGAGACTCATGCAAACTAGTCTATAGATTGGACCCAGTTCAGTAAAAGGTAAGCACATCTGATGACCGACCCTCTCGACCTACCGTTGGAAACGCTGATTCCCATGCTGCAGAAAGGCGAGTGTGCAGCGGATGACGTAATCGCCGCCGCCAGCGCGCGCCACGAAACTTTTGGCGACCAATTGCAGGCTTATCTGCGTTGGGACCCGGCGCCCGCAGTTGCAGGCGGTGGCGTGCTTGCGGGAATACCGGTTTCGGCAAAAGATCTTTTCGGCCTCGAAGGTTTCGAGACATTTGCCGGCTCGCCAAGCCCGCTTCCGGCTAATTGGTGCGTCGAAGGGCCGGTTGTTGCCGCACTCAAATCCGCTGGTGCCACGATCATGGGCAAAACCCATATGGTCGAATTCGCCTTCGGCGGTATCGGCACTAATCCCCATTGGCCAACGCCGGCGAACCCGTGGGATGTGAAGACGCCTCGTGTCCCGGGCGGCTCCAGCTCCGGTGCCGGTGTCAGTATTTGGGAGGGTTCGGCATTGGTTGCGCTCGGCAGCGATACCGCCGGTTCGGTCCGGGTCCCTGCGAGCTTTACGGGTACGGTCGGGCTCAAGACCACCAAGGGCTGCTGGTCCACGGACGGTCTTGTGCCGCTCAGTACGAGTTTGGACACGCCTGGCCTTCTGACACGCTCGGCGGCCGATATGGCGGTGGCATTTTCGGTGATCGATCCCGATAAGGGTGAACCGTTCGAGCGGTTCTTAGCGACGTTACGGGAAAGAGATCTTTCGGACATCAAATTGGGACTGTGCAGGTGGTTTTTCGAGGATTGCGACCCCGGTATCGCGGAAACGATTGAAGCGTCGGTCGCCAAGTTGGAAAAGGCCGGCGCATCCGTCGCCGAGATCACGCTTCCGTCCGTCGTGGAGGCCGGAGAAATTTTCGGCCGTGGCGGGCTGGCGGCGCCGGAGTTTGCAGCCTTGATCAACGATCAGTTTGCCGACTGGAAGCCGACGCTCGATCCCAATGTGTTGGCGCGGTTCGAAAGGATGGAAGCGATTCCTGCGATCGACTATATCTCGCGCCGAAACCGGCTCGCGGAACTTGCCGCCGAGGCAGACCAAGCGCTGGAGAGCATCGATGCGCTAATCGGCCCGACGGTTCCGATCACGCCGCCGACGGTAGAAGCAGTGTCGGTGCCGGAAGAATATTTCCGCTGCAATATGGCGACGCTTCGCAACACTTCGATCGTCAATCTTCTCGATCAGTGTGCTGTTAGCTTGCCGGTGGGCTTGGACAAGGCCGGTATGCCGGTTGGGTTGCATCTGATTGGGAGGAACGGCGCCGATAGGGAAATTATCTCGGTTGCCCTGGCTGCAGAAAAAATACTCGGTACCGCTCGCGAAA
>DLVK01000423.1:0-4113 GCA_003444235.1 Rhodospirillaceae bacterium | reverse complement strand
CCACTGCCTCGTCATGGGTCGGTGCGCAGAAAACTTCCCGCCGGATCGGGAGTTCCTTCGGGAATGGCTTGCCCACCCTGTCGAGTTCCGCCTTATAAACGTCCATCTGACGCAAAAGCGTCTCAACCTTTTGATGCGGGTTGAGATACCAGCAATCGCCCATCCTTGCGGCACGCTGGATCGCTTTGTCCGCGTTCGCACCGATCCAGATCGGCGGATGCGGGTCCTGTTGCAAGGGAACGGATATGCGTGCCTCGTCGATGTCGAAGGTGGAGCCCTCCATCGAAACCTTTTCCTCGGTCCAAAGCCGGCGAACGGCCGTGAGGTTCTCCTCGAACCGCTTTACGCCCTGACCTTTCTTGACGCCAAACGCCTTGAACTCCACATCGCGGTACCCGAGCGCGCACCCGAAGATCATGCGACCGCCGGACATCAAATCCATGGTCGCGAAATAATCAGCAACCTCCATTGGGTTGTGTAGCGCCATCAACACGATGCCGGCGTTGAGCCGTACATTCGGCGCCTCCGACATGACCCGGCAGAGAAACGGAATCTGGGTCATTTCCTGATGCGGATAGGTGGAAAAGTGAGAGCCCTTTGTAATGCAGTCGTAGCCGAGCTTGTCGATCAGCCGCGCCTGTTCCATCAGCTCGTCGAAGCGGACGGTCATGTCGTCGTCCCAATCGAAAAGGCCTCGCAACATTACGCCGAATTGCATGTCCATCTTTAAACTTCCTCCGCTCTTCTTCCTTAGGCGCTTTTAAGATTCGGCAGCACTTGCTCGCCCAGTAGATGCAACGAATCCATCACTTGAGAGTGCGGCATGCCCGCCCCTTGCGGGCTGGCGATGATGTGATTGACACCAAGCGTCTTGTGGAGGTCCAGCAACTGTTCGGTAACTTCGTCCGGCGACCCAAGCACGAAACGGTCATCGATCAATTCTTCCCAATCCAAATCCAGATTGTTGTCCCCTTCGGGCATGACCTTGTCCTGTCCCCAAGAATGATAAACCTCATATTTGAGGCTGATCGCGGGCTTGGCGAGTTCTAGGGCCTTCTCCCGCGACTCCGCGACGAAGATTTCCTTTCGCATCGGGAATTCGGCAGGGAATGGCTTGCCCGCCTTGTCGAGCGCGCGCTTATAAACGTCCAGCTGGCGGAGAAGCGTGTCGTTGCGGTTATGGGGATTGACGTACCAGCAATCCCCGATCATTGCCGCGCGTTCGATCGCAGGGTCCGCGTTGGCGCCGATCCAAATCGGCGGCCGCGGCTTCTGCACCGGTTTGATGGTGCAGACCGCCTCATCGAGTTCGAAGAAAGACCCTTTCATGGTGACCTTGTCTTCGGTCCAGAGCCGTTTGATGGCTTCGATGTTCTCGGTAAAACGGCGGACGATTTCTTTGCGCTGGACACCGAATGCCTTCAGTTCCACTTCGCGATAACCAAGCGCGGCACCAAAAATGATTCGCCCGCCCGACAGTACGTCCATGGTCGCCGCCAATTCCGCGTAATCCAGTGGCTTATGCAGCGCCAACAGGACGATCCCCATATTGAGACGCATATTCTTGGTCTCGGCCATGGCGCGGGAAAGATAGGGCACCATCTGCATGTCCTGGAGCGGCCAACTCGAATAATGCATGCCCTTGGTGAGACAGGAAAAGCCAAGCTTGTCGGCGAGCCGGACCTGCTCGAACATTTCTTCGATTCGGACCTGCATGTCATCTTCTTGCGGGAATTGCCCGCGGGTCATCAGACCCAGCTGAATATCGGCCATAATTCCTCCCCTTCGGAACGGCGTTTTTAAATTACCTGCCTGCTTTTACATTCCCTGGCGGACTTTCGGAAATACCTCTTCGGCCAGAAGATTGATGGTATCCAGCGCCATCGATTGCGGCATGCCTGGCCATTGTACGCTGAACACATGATGGTTGATGCCGGTTTCGCGACTGTATTGGATAATTTGTTCGGCAACCTCATCGGGCCCGCCTAAGAAAAACCGGTCCTTGATAAGATCGTCGAAATCCACATCGAAGTTATTATCACCTTCGGGCATCACCTTGTCCTGGCCCCAAGAGTGATAGACCTCATACTTTTTCGCGAGATATGGCTTGCAGAGCCTGATTGCCTCTTCGCGAGATGATGCCACGAAACATTCGCGACGGCCCGGGAACTCTTCCGGAAAGGGTTTGCCTTCCTTGTCCAGCGCACGCTTATAGACTTCGATCTGTTTTTGGATCGTATCGACGCGATTATGCGGATTGACGTACCAGCAATCGCCGATGCGCGCCGCACGTTCGATCGCCGGATCCGCATTAGCACCGATCCAAACCGGAGGATGGGGCTTCTGGACCGGCTTAACCGAACAACTGGCATCAAGCAATTCGAAGAACGTCCCCTTCATGGAGACGGAATCTTCCGTCCAGAGACGCTTGATCGCTTCCACGTTCTCGGTCAATCGACGGACGATTTCCTTGCGTTGCACGCCGAACGCGGCGAGCTCCACTTCGCGATATCCCAACGCGGCGCCGAAAATAACCCGCCCGTTGGTCATTACATCGAGGGACGCCAGTTGCTCGGCAATTTCAAGCGGCTTGTGCAGCGCCAATAGGATGATGCCGAAATTATGCCTGAGATTCTTGGCCTCGGCGGCCATGCGCGAATGGAACACCAGTTGATTGAAGACCTGCATCGGGGATGAGGAGTAATGCATGCCCTTTGTCAGCGAAGCGAACCCGAGTTTGTCGATAAGGCGGACCTGTTCCACCATTTCCTCAAAGCGGACCCGCATATCCTCTTCCTGCGGGAACTGGCCACGTATCATCAACCCGAATTGCATATCGCCCATTGGCTAACCCCTTCCGATCTGGTGCTTTTCCAATTCATTTTTCAACCGCCCGGTTGCCCACAAACCGAACATCTTTAAATCCGAGCACGCCGCCCACACCGTGTGCGGGCGTACCAACGCACTGTTGCCTTCGATCACCGGATGGCTCGCAACCGCAACACCGTAGCCCCCAGCGATGCCGACCAAAACCAACCACCAAATTTGCGTCACCAGAGCTGCTACCGCGCAACCAACGCCGATTATGGTGGCAAAGTAGTGACACGCCCGTGTCGCTGGCCTGCTATGAGCACGCAAATAGGCTGGCCAAAATTCTTCGAATGAGTTGTATCGCTGGGACATAAAATCAATTCTCTAGCGCCGGACAGCCGCGGGCAACCTACGTTAGCCAAGACGCTAAAACAAGAAGCGCTGTTCAGTCCGAATTTAACCAATAAATTTCGGTATCGGCCGGTCTGTATAGCCGACATCGATCAACCACGCGATGGCATCCCGAAGGGATTCCGTAACCGGCCGTTGCGGCATTCCGAGCTCCCGAACCGCTTTCGAACTGTCGAGTTCAGCCTCGGTGCAGGCAAGTCGAACACCGGTGACAGGCGCGCAAGGAGATCGATGGGTAATCCAGTCGGCAATAGTTTCGTCTATGCAAGCCACAATAAATGCCAGCCAATAGGGAACGCGCTTTTTCGGCATATCCAGACCAGTCAGCTTTTCCAATTGGTCCAGCAAACCGCTCAAACGAATATTTTCATTACCGAGAATATAGCGTTCGCCCGGCTTGCCTTTTTCGGCAGCTAGAATATGACCGCGGGCGATATCGCGGACGTCGTTCATATTTAGCAGGCATTCGAGATAGGCAGGGTGCTGCCCATTTAGAAATCCAAGCAACATACGCGTCGGGGGCGTGATCTTCTTGTCGCCGGGCCCGATCGGCAATGTCGGATTGACTATGACTACCGGCTGGCCGCGCCGGGCCGCTTCCCGGGCACACATTTCCGCTTTGAACTTGGACCGGCAATATGGACCCGGCATCTCGCTCAATCGACGCTCGACGGTTTCATCGATAACCGACCCCGCATCGGGCTTTCTTCCGATCAGGATCGATTCCGTTGAAGTGAAAACGATCCGCTCAAGATCGAAACGGGCGGCCTCGCGCAACATAACTTCGGTGCCGTAACAGTTAACGACACTGAAATGGGATTTCTCCGGCAGCCAAAGGTTTGGATTTCCAGCGACATGATAAAGGATATCGATGCCAGCCAACGCTCTGCG